>NZ_JAEILC010000217.1:0-1377 GCF_016307435.1 Pseudomonas sp. S4_EA_1b
CGATAGTGGTTTGTTTGATGCTGTTTTACCAGGAAGTGAGAATGGTGTGTTTTTAGCCGAAAAGCTAGCTGCAAGATACTCGTTCGTTGGCAATAATCCGGAAACTTCATTGCTGCGTCGACATAAAGATGAGATGCAGCATTCTCTGGCCAATTCAGGCCTGGCGTTTATACCTACCACCGTAGTGAAAAGCAAAATAGATGCGATTTCGGCCCTTGAGCAGTGGCACCACTATCCCTGTATTTTTAAGCCGCAATCTTCCGCCGGAGGCGAAGGCGTGCAGCGTTGCAATAATTTTAATGAGCTAAAATACGCAATAGATAATGCTTCTTGGGGTAAATTTTCCGCAACTTGGACGACTAATGATAATTTTCTGATACAGCCTATGATCCCTGGAAGCGAATACGTTGTGGATTTGGTAGCTTATGCTGGAGCTTACTTCATATCGGCTGTTTGTCGGTATGTTCGAGGTGATGAGTTGAATATCGAACATTGCGATTTCGTTAAGAAGTTCACTTTTATGCTGCCTCTTGACTCTCCAGTCAGTGTCGTACTAGCTAATTATGCAAAGCGTGCCGCAGAAGCATTAGATATTACCTATGGCGCTGTGCACATGGAGTTAGTGATGGGGGAAGACGGGCCAGTGATGATTGAGGCTGGCGCCCGAATCCATGGAACAATTACACCAAAATTATTCATGGATAGCTATACGCCATCGCTGTTGGATCAATTATATGATGTGTATTTCGGTGATCCGAGAGAATTAAAGGATTCGGTGCTTGTTGCTCCAGCGGTTGTTTCTGATGTTATATGTATAAGTGGTGGTGTTTGTTCAAGTAGTGAGGCTCAGATTAGCGAAGAATTGAGCGGTTTAAAGTCATTCAAAGGATACTCATGCTTGATTGATCTAGGTGACGAGTATGTTGTTACGCACGATCTCTTTACGTCTCCAATGAATGCGTGTTTCTGTGACGTGGATACTAATCAGTTGTGGGCTGATGTATGTGCTTTCGATAGGGTGGCTGAGCGATTATTGGATGGAGTGGCATTCAGCGCTGAAAACTGGCTTTCCATTCGTAGCATTTATGAAGCGTACCTGAAGCCTACCTGACGAATCTGGCGCGAATTTCCCCGCGGTCGCTAGGTCAGACCAAGGTTCAAAATTTACCCAGAGCGTGTCAAGAGGACACTCTCGAGAAGATTAATCTTTCTGGCTCCATGCGAGAAACGCCGTCGTCGTGCGTGCGACTCTCGTGTTACCGCTGGTTGCCACCACACTTCACCCTCGTCGACCATTTCACCAGTTCGATGTCGCGCGCGTCTCTTGGGAAATTGCGTTCTTTAGCCTAGGGCATCACATGTATAATGCCGCCCGTC
>NZ_JAEILC010000218.1:0-1609 GCF_016307435.1 Pseudomonas sp. S4_EA_1b
AAAAAACAATAAGCTCCATACGTACGTCTTGTATGAATAATATAATTTAATGAAAACCCTCAAAACGAAGTATGAGCGAGGGAACGCTGGAAGCATATAGGGCAGCGGTATCTGGAAACAGATCTATCTCTCTGAGTGGGTTGTACAGCTGAAGAACTTTGTACTGAAATTGTTTCAGTAAGTATTTTGGATTTTGATCATTTAGGTTTTAATTATGCAGAAACTGGAAGATATTAAGCTCGCCATCATCGGCCTTGGTTATGTTGGCCTCCCCTTAGCAGTAGAGTTCGGCAAACAGCGATCGGTGGTTGGATTTGACATTAACCAGCCGCGTATCCAAGCGTTGAAAGCGGGGAATGATTCAACCCTCGAAGTCAGCGATGAAGAGCTCAAGCAGGCCAGCCATTTGAGCTTCAGCAGCGACTTGGCTGAGCTGGCTGCTTGCAACACTTTTGTAGTCACAGTTCCGACCCCGATTGATGAGTACAACCAGCCAGATTTGACGCCGTTGATAAAAGCATCTCAAAGCATTGGCAAGGTGTTGAAGAGGGGTGATTTGGTTATCTACGAATCGACTGTCTATCCTGGGGCAACTGAGGAAGATTGTGTTCCTGTACTTGAAAAGGTCTCCGGGCTGACATTCAACGTTGACTTTCATGCTGGGTACAGCCCGGAGCGAATCAATCCTGGTGATAAAGAGCATCGTGTTACCACGATCAAGAAGGTAACGTCTGGCTCGACGCCGGAAATCGCTGACTTGGTGGACGCGCTGTATAATCAAATTATCGTCGCGGGCACCCATAAAGCTAGCAGTATAAAAGTTGCAGAAGCCGCTAAGGTTATCGAGAATACTCAGCGTGATTTAAACATTGCGCTTATCAATGAGCTGGCCATAATCTTTAATAAGATGGGTATTGATACCGAGGCTGTCCTTGAGGCGGCAGGGACAAAATGGAACTTTTTACCTTTCCGGCCGGGTCTGGTAGGCGGGCATTGTATTGGTGTCGATCCCTACTATTTGACGCATAAAGCCCAATCAATTGGCTACCATCCTGAAATTATATTGGCTGGCCGTCGCCTTAATGACGGTATGGGCGCCTACGTTGTTTCTCAGTTGGTCAAAGCAATGCTCAAGGAGCGTATTCATGTCGATGGCGCTCGGGTATTGATCATGGGGCTGGCATTCAAGGAGAACTGCCCGGACCTACGCAATACCCGTATCGTTGACATCGTTAAAGAACTTGCAGAATACAACATTGAAGTCGACGTCTATGATCCGTGGGTGAACGCCAGTGAAGCTGAGCACGAGTATGGGATAACGCCGGTCTCCGAACTCGAAACAGACAAGTATGATGCCATCGTGCTGGCAGTGGCGCATACACAGTTCCGCAAACTGGGTGCCAAGTCGATTCGGAGTTATGGGAAGTCTAAGCATGTACTTTACGATCTGAAATATTTGCTGAGCACGGAAGAGTCGGATATCCGTCTTTAAGACTACTATCTCCATCTACTAATTCACTATTAATATTGAGTCTATAACTATGACCCGCTATGAACAACTGTTAGATTCGCTTCAAGCAACACCGAAAACTTGGCTGATCACAGGAGT
>NZ_JAEILC010000219.1:0-1424 GCF_016307435.1 Pseudomonas sp. S4_EA_1b
ATAATTCAATAAAGAATAAAAAACCGTTATAGTATGACTATTAGTCGCCTCCATACGAACAAGCTCTGTATTTTCGTCAACCTTCCAATTACGCGCGTGCGTTCGCGCGGTGACGATTATCAAGTCACTAAGGAAGCTTGGTTTGCTAGGCTCAGGCGTTTCTTCTGTTGCTTGTTTTATCAAGACCGCTGCTATACCAACAAACAACAGCACAAAACCCCAGCGCCAAAATCCTTTTTTTGTTTCATCAGTCATTATGTATAGCTCCCTTCAACCATTGATTGGTTTTTACGCGGTCTCGAATTAAAATAAATCCGCCCCCATTTCTCAGAAATTTTATCCCGCAGGAACCGCATCGATATCAAACTCACCTTGCTCGTCAATTTCGGCGTCTGCTCTCAACACCTCAAAATCGCAGCCCCCTAAATTCAAATGGACATTTATTTCATACACTCCACTTGAGGAGGGTCTTATAAATTCGACCTGAAAAGAATAATCTCCTTCAGGCAGTTCTAGAGAAACCGTACTCGAAATACTACCAACCTCAATATTTCTATCTATCACCGAGAAGGGAACTTTAAAGGCCCGAACCACGGCTGCGCTTATAGCGGGCACTTGTTCGTTAATGAAAAAGCTAATTATATGATCCCCTTCATCAATCAAAGCTCTAAAAGAGACACTCCCTAACCTCCACGCAAACCCTTGCGCATAACTACGATCACTCCAATCATTATACGGCTGATCAAGCGAACTCAAAAACACGCAAAATTGCGAATAAGACAAATATATACTTTCTCTAAACCTAGCCATTAGTCCACCACCTCAATTCTGACTTTCTCGCCATCGGGCAGTCCGCGACATGCATTACCTATACATGCGCCAGCCCCCATATTATCTTTCGGGCTTATGGATCTAACACCCGCTCCAGTCCCACCCTCTTTAAACATTGCCGGTGGATACTCATCTAACTGTTTTCCAGGGACCTTAGGAAGACCACCAATAGAGTCCTTTCTGTTCCCGGGAGCACCAGGCCTATCAATTGTTAAAAATGTATAACCTCCAATCAGCACGAAAAATGGCTAACCCTTTGATCTAAAAGGAAACACTTACCCCGGACGGGGGTGCGTGTTGTGTATTGAAATTTTGCTCCTGTTAAGGAGCGAAAACTCATGCTGAAAAAGGGCGTATTGAGCAGGTAGACCGTAGGCCGTCGGGTTGGTAGACAAAAAGGAGACAAAAGGACTACAAAAAGGGTACAGCTTGAGTACAAGAAGGCTACAGGATGAGTGCAGAAAGGCGGCAAAAAGGGTGCAAATAGAGTGCAAAACACCGGCGCAAGGCCGGTGTCGATAGTGCCTGATCAAGTTGGGTATATTGAAAACTACATCTGTCGAATATCAGATAAAAAATCATAAAATTCTTTT
>NZ_JAEILC010000022.1:0-107130 GCF_016307435.1 Pseudomonas sp. S4_EA_1b
TGGGCGCACATAAAAAAGCCGCCTTATAAAAGGCGGCTCTGGATTTCGCTACGGTTACGCTTGTGGCCGCATGTGCGGGAACAGGATCACATCGCGGATCGACGGCGAGTTGGTCAACAACATCACCAGGCGGTCGATGCCGATGCCTTCACCGGCGGTCGGCGGCATGCCGTATTCCAGGGCGCGGACGAAGTCGGCGTCGTAGTGCATGGCTTCGTCGTCGCCGGCGTCTTTGTCGGCCACCTGGGCCATAAAGCGCTCGGCCTGGTCTTCCGCGTCGTTCAACTCGGAGTAGGCGTTGGCGATTTCGCGGCCGCCGATAAACAACTCGAAACGGTCGGTGACGTTCGGGTTGTCGTCGTTGCGACGGGCCAACGGCGACACTTCGAACGGGTACTGGGTAATGAAGTGCGGCTGTTCCAGCTTGTGCTCCACCAGCTCTTCGAAAATCATCACCTGCAGTTTGCCCAGGCCTTCGAAGCCCAGCACCTTGGCGCCGGCTTTCTTGGCGATGGCGCGAGCCTTGTCGATGTCGTTGAGGTCATCGGCGCTCAGCTCGGGGTTGTATTTGAGGATCGAATCGAACACCGACAGGCGCACGAACGGCTCGCCGAAGTGGAACACCTTGTCGCCGTACGGCACGTCGGTGCTGCCCAGGACCAACTGCGCCAGCTCGCGGAACAGTTCTTCGGTCAGGTCCATGTTGTCTTCGTAGTCGGCGTAAGCCTGGTAGAACTCCAACATGGTGAATTCTGGGTTGTGACGGGTGGAGACGCCTTCGTTGCGGAAGTTGCGGTTGATCTCGAAGACCTTCTCGAAACCACCGACCACCAGACGCTTGAGGTACAGCTCAGGCGCGATACGCAGGAACATTTCCATGTCCAGCGCGTTGTGGTGGGTTTCGAACGGCTTGGCTGCGGCACCGCCGGGAATGGTTTGCAGCATCGGCGTTTCCACTTCCAGGAAGTCACGCTGCATCAGGAAGCTGCGGATGTGGGCGATGATCTGCGAGCGGACGCGGAAGGTGTGGCGCACGTCTTCGTTGACGATCAGGTCGACATAGCGCTGGCGATAGCGTTGCTCGGTGTCGGTCAGGCCGTGGTGCTTGTCCGGCAGCGGGCGCAAGGACTTGGTCAGCAGGCGCACGTTGGTCATTTCCACGTACAGGTCGCCCTTGCCGGAACGGGCCAGGGTGCCTTCGGCGGCGATGATGTCGCCCATGTCCCAGGTTTTCACCGAGGCAAGGGTCTCTTCGGACAGGGTCTTGCGGTTGACGTAGACCTGGATACGCCCGGTCATGTCCTGGATCACCATGAACGAGCCACGGTTGAGCATGATGCGACCTGCCACCTTGACCGGGATCGCCGCTTCCGCCAGCTCTTCCTTGGTCTTGTCCGCGTACTGTTTCTGCAAGGCATCACAGTAGTTGTCGCGGCGGAAGTCGTTGGGGAAGGCGTTGCCCTTGGCGCGCTCGGCAGCAAGCTTTTCCTTGCGCAGGGCGATCAGGGAGTTTTCTTCCTGTTGCAGGGCTTGCGGGTCGAGTTGTTGGTCGCTCATGTCTTTAAATTTTCCATCACAGGTTCGTTGCCCTCAGGCCTTCGGCCTGGGGATCGCGGGCAAGCCCGCTCCCACACAGGGTATTACAGGCCGGACTTCAGGCTGGCTTCCAGGTACTCGTCGATATCACCGTCGAGCACCTTGTCGCAGTCGCTACGTTCGATGTTAGTGCGCAGATCCTTGATACGCGACGCGTCGAGCACATAGGAACGGATCTGGTGACCCCAGCCGATATCCGACTTGGTGTCTTCCAGCGCCTGGGAAGCGGCGTTGCGCTTCTGCATCTCCTGCTCGTACAACTTGGCCCGCAGCATTTTCATGGCGGTGTCCTTGTTGGCGTGCTGGGAGCGTTCGTTCTGGCAGCTCACCACGGTGTTGGTCGGTACGTGGGTAATCCGCACGGCCGAGTCGGTGGTGTTGACGTGCTGACCGCCGGCACCGGAGGAACGATAGGTATCGATCCGCAGGTCCGCCGGGTTGATCTCGATTTCCACTTTGTCATCGATCTCGGGCGAGACGAACACCGCGCAGAACGAAGTGTGGCGACGGTTGCCGGAGTCGAACGGGCTCTTGCGCACCAGACGGTGCACGCCGATCTCGGTACGCAGCCAGCCAAAGGCATATTCGCCCTTGATATGCACGGTAGCGCCCTTGATTCCGGCGACTTCACCGGCGGACAGTTCCATGATAGTCGCGTCGAAACCGCGCTTGTCGGCCCAGCGCAGGTACATGCGCAGCAGGATGTTGGCCCAGTCCTGGGCCTCGGTGCCGCCGGAACCGGCCTGGATGTCCAGGTAGGCGTTGTTCGGGTCCATTTCGTGGCTGAACATACGGCGGAATTCAAGCTTGGCGAGGTTTTCCTCGAGACGGGCCAGCTCGGCGACCACATCGCCCACTGCGCCTTCGTCGTTTTCTTCGACGGCCATGTCCAGCAGGTCACGGCAATCGGCCAGGCCGGTGTTCAGTTCGTCGAGGGTGTCGACGATCTGCGCCAGCGCAGCGCGCTCGCGCCCCAGTTCCTGGGCGTATTCAGGTTTGTTCCAGACACTCGGATCTTCAAGCTCGCGGTTGACCTCGGTCAGACGCTCATGCTTTTGATCGTAGTCAAAGATACCCCCGAATAGTTTCGGAGCGCTCGGACAGGTCCTTGATGGTGTTAAGGATCGGGTTGATTTCCATGGCGGGCAGCACTCGTTGGCGAACTTTTGAAAGCCGGCGAGTATAACGGCAAACCGCTGGAAACGGCAGCCCGCTGAGCCGAAAAGGCGGTTTCAAACCCTATGAAAACCCGCTGTGGGAAGGGAGTTGCCGTGGTGAGCGGGCTTGTCGAATCGTCGCACCGCCCGCGCTGGGCTGCGACGCAGCCCCACTCCAGGCGATGTGGTTTTAGCTGACACACCGAGGTGCCTGGGTTTGGGGCCGCTTCGCAGCCCGGCGCAGGGCAAGTCTGCTCACCAAAGAGTTAGGAGTCTGCCTTTGAAACTTGTGTTGAGCACAGCCTCAGGTCATTCGATACCGACCTGATTGCGCCCATTGTGCTTGGCCGTATACAGCCCCTTGTCCGCCGCCATGATCACCTGGCGGCAACTGGAGCCCTGCTGCGGGACCATGGTGGACAGGCCGATGCTGACGGTCAGGCACGAACCTTCGGTCGGGGCATTGTGGGGGATGTTCAGCGCGGCGACGGCCATGCGCAGTTTTTCCGCCACCAGGCGCGCGCCACCCGGCGAGGTGTTGGGCAGCACCAGAGCGAACTCCTCGCCGCCGTAGCGCGCCGGCAGGTCCGACGGGCGGCTGCTGGCGTCACGGATGGTGTCGGCGACCTTACGCAGGGCTTCGTCGCCTTCGACGTGGCCGAAGCTGTCGTTGTAGGTCTTGAAGAAATCCACGTCGATCATCAGCAATGACAGTTGGGTCTGGTCACGCATGGCGCGCCGCCATTCCAGCTCCAGGTATTCGTCGAAGTGGCGACGGTTGGACAGCCCGGTCAGGCCATCGGAGTTCATCAACCGTTGCAGCACCAGGTTGGTGTCCAGCAACTGCTGCTGGCTGACCCGCAGCGCACGGTATGCCGCATCGCGCTGCAACAGGGTCATATAGGAACGTGAGTGATAGCGGATGCGCGCCACCAGTTCGATGTTGTCCGGCAGCTTGACCAGGTAATCGTTGGCGCCGGCTGCAAATGCCGCGCTCTTGATCAGCGGGTCTTCCTTGGTGGAAAGCACGATGATCGGGATGTTCGCCGTGGCCGGGTGGTTGCGGTACTCGCGCACCAGGGTCAGGCCATCGAGGCCGGGCATCACCAGATCCTGCAGGATCACCGTCGGTTTGATGCGGATGGCCTGGGCAATGGCCTGGTGCGGGTCGGCGCAGAAATGGAAGTCGATGTTTTCTTCATGGGCCAGGCCACGCCGCACGGCTTCGCCGATCATGGCCTGGTCGTCGACCAGCAACACCATGGCGGCGTTTTCGTCGGTCTTGATGTCGTCGATCTGTAAATCATTCATCTGCAGTCACCTGAATTACCACCTGCAAGCCAGCACCGCGCAAGGTCTTGCTCATTGTGCAAAGACCTCCAGCAGTCGAGGCGCAATTCTATCCAGTGGGCGAATTTCAACAGCGGCATCGATTGCCGCCGCCGCTTTGGGCATGCCATACACCGCCGAGCTCTGTTGATCCTGGGCGATGGTCAAATAACCTTGTTCACGCAGCAGTTTGAGACCCTGGGCCCCGTCGCGCCCCATGCCGGTCAGCAATACGCCGACAGCATCGCCATTCCAGTGACTGGCGACGCTCTCGAAAAACACGTCGATCGACGGGCGATAGATCTCGTTCACCGGCTCTGCGGTGTAGGCCAGCGTACCGTTCTTCAATAAACGAATGTGATGGTTGGTCCCGGCCAGCAATACCACCCCGCTCTGGGGCGGCTCACCTTCACGGGCCAGGCGCACCGGCAGGCTGGACGCGCTGCTGAGCCACTCGGCCATACCGGCGGCGAACACCTGGTCGACGTGCTGCACCAGCACAATCGCGGCGGGAAAGTCGCGGGGCAGACCTTTGAGCAGGGTTTCTAGGGCCGCCGGGCCGCCGGCCGAAGAGCCGATGGCCACCAGCCGCTGGCGTTTGCCCTCGTGGCGCGGCGGCGCGGTTTCCGCGCGCACACGGCTGCCGCGCTGGCCGATCAACCAACCGATGTTGAGGATCTTGCGCAGCAACGGTGCCGCCGCATCCTGGGGGTTGCCCACGCCCAACGCCGGCGTATCCACCACGTCGAGGGCGCCATGGCCCATGGCTTCGAACACGCGGCTCACATTGGCCTGGCGGTCGACGGTCACGATCAGAATCGCGCACGGGGTCTCGGCCATGATCTGGCGCGTGGCCTCCACACCGTCCATTACCGGCATGATCAGGTCCATAAGGATCAGGTCCGGGGTCAGTTCGGCGCAGCGCTGCACCGCTTCCAGGCCATTGCTGGCCACCCACACCACTTGATGCGCCGGCTCGAAACTCAACGCTCGGCGCAAAGCCTCGATGGCCAGCGGCATGTCATTGACGATGGCGATCTTCATGCCCGCGCGCCTCCGATCAGTTCCATCACGGCATCGAGCAAGGCGTCGTCGTGGAAACTGGCTTTGGCCAGGTAATAATCGGCCCCGGCGTCGAGCCCGCGTCGGCGGTCTTCTTCGCGGTCTTTATACGACACCACCATCACCGGCAACGATTGCAGGCGACTGTCACGGCGCAAGAGTGTGACCAATTCGATACCGTCCATGCGAGGCATATCAATGTCAGTGATCAGCAGGTCGAAATCCTCGGAACGCAAGGCGTTCCAGCCGTCCATGCCATCGACGGCCACGGCCACTTCGTAGCCGCGATTAAGCAGCAATTTGCGTTGCAATTCACGCACCGTGAGCGAGTCATCCACCACCAGCACGCGTTTGCGCGGAGCTTCGGCGGTCTGCTGGCTGCGCCGGGCGATACGCTCAAGACGCCCGGTATTAAGCAGTTTGTCCACCGAACGCAGCATGTCTTCGACGTCGACGATCAGCACCACCGAGCCGTCGTCGAGCAATGCACCGGCGGAAATATCCTGGACCTTGCCCAGGCGATCATCCAGCGGCAACACCACCAGGGTGCGCTCGCCGATAAAGCGTTCCACGGCAATCCCATACACCGCATCACGCTCACGAATCACTACAACTTTCAGCGTTTCCGAAGGGCTCTGCCCGGCCGGTCGCTGCAACAATTGGCTGGCGGCGACCAGGCCGACATGCCGGCCTTCGTGCCAGAAATGCTGGCGACCTTCCAGTTGCACGATGTCTTCCGGCGCCAGATCGCACATGCGTTCGATATGCGCCAACGGGAAGGCATAAGCCTCTTCGCCGACCTCGACCACCAGGCTGCGCACCACCGATAGGGTCAGCGGCACCTCCAGATGGAAACGGCTGCCCTGCCCCGCCGCTTGTTCCAGCACCACCGCGCCGCGCAGTTGGCGCACCATATGCTGCACCGCGTCCAGCCCGACGCCGCGCCCGGACACTTCGATGACTTTGTCGCGCAGGCTGAAACCCGGCAGGAACAGGAACGTCAGCAACTCCTCTTCGCTCAGGCGCAGCGCGGTCTCCAGCGGCGACAGCTTGCGCTCGACAATGGTGCCGCGCAGGCGTTCGAGGTCCACCCCATTGCCGTCGTCACTCAGCTCCAGCACCAACAGACCCGCCTGGTGCGAGGCGCGCAGGCGGATCAGCCCTTCGGCCGGTTTGCCCGCCAGCACACGTTGCTCGGGCATTTCGATGCCGTGATCGACGGCATTGCGTAACAGATGAGTGAGGGGCGCTTCGAGTTTTTCCAGTACGTCGCGATCGACCTGGGTTTTCTCGCCTTCGATTTCCAGCCGGACTTGCTTGCCCAGGCTGCGGCCCAGGTCGCGCACCATGCGCACCTGCCCAGCCAGCACGTCTGCAAACGGGCGCATGCGACAGGCCAGCGCGGTGTCATAGAGCACCTGGGCGCGCTGCCCGGCCTGCCAGCCGAACTCATCGAGCTCGGCGGTTTTTTCCGCCAGCAGCGCCTGGGCTTCGCTCAACAGGCGGCGCGCATCGGCCAGGGCCTCCTGCGCTTCGAGGTTCAGGTGCTGGGTCTTGAGCTGGCCATCGAGGGTGTCGAGGGCACGCATGCTCTGGCTCTGAATACGCTTGAGGCGCTGCAGGCTGACCAGGTAGGGCTTGATGCGCTGGGTTTCCACCAAAGACTTGCTCGACAGGTCCAGCAGGCTGTTCAAGCGCTCGGCGGTCACGCGCAATACGCGCTCGCCGCCTTCGGTCATGCGCTTGCCCTGACGCGGTGGGTCGCTGGTGACGGGCGGCGCGGGCTCGGGCTCCGGCGGCAGTTCTTCAAGCACCGGCTCGGGGGCTGGCTCGGGTACTGTTGGCGGCGCAACGCTGGGGCTCGGGTGCGAGGGGGCCAGCAAGCGCTCCATCAACGCCACATACGCTTCAATATCCGCCGGCCCCACGTCGTTGCCGGGGGTGGCGATGCGCATCAGCAGGTCGGTGCCTTGCAGCAATGCATCGATATGTTCAGGTTGCAGATACAGACGGCTTTCCTGGGCACTGACCAGGCAGTCCTCCATGACATGGGCCACGCTGACCCCGGCATCCACCCCCACGATGCGCGCCGCGCCTTTGAGCGAGTGGGCCGCGCGCATGCAGGCTTCGAGTTGGTCGGCCTGGGTCGGGTTGCGCTCCAGGGCCAGCAGGCCCGCGCTCAGCACCTGGGTCTGCGCATCGGCTTCCAGGCTGAACAGTTCCAGCAGCGAAGCATCACGCATCTGGTCGGGGGTCATGTAAGGCTCCGTGTCACGGCAGACAACAATTGTGCCTCGTCCAGCCAGCGCAGGCTGCGGCCCTTCCATTGCAGCACGCCCTGGGTGTAGCGCGCGCTGGCCTGGGTGCCGGACACCGACGCCGCGCTCAACGTACGCTCGTCGATGGCGTGGATACCGTCCACTTCATCCACCGGCACCACCACCGGGCCATCCTGCGCGGCAATGATCAACATGCGCGGTGTGACCCGTGCGCCGCTAGGCCCACTGTCAGTGGCATCCAGACCGAGCAGTTCCATCAGCGACAAGCACGCCACCAGCGCACCGCGCACATTGGCCACGCCGAGCAAGGCGCGCGAGCGCTGGTGCGGCAGCGAGTGGATCGGTTGCAGCGGCGCCACCTCCACCAGGCAACGGGTGGCGATGCCGAGCCACTCGTCACCGAGGCGGAACATCAACAGCGAGCGGGTCGCCACGTCCTCGTCGACCGTCTCGGCGACGTGAGCGCGACGGTCGTCCTGTTGCAAGGCATAGCGGTCCAGCAGGCGCGTGGCCGCAGCGGAATAGACCGAGCAGTTACGGCAGTGGATGTGTTCCACCAGCAGCGGGCAGGATTTGTCGCCATGGACGCCGATGCGGTTCCAGCAATCGTCGATGGCTTGGGTGTCGGCCAGGGTCAGGTCCAGGCCGGTGGTGTCGAGCGCGTCGGGGCTACTCATGGTTTGGACTCACTGTCAGCTCGCTCGCTGCGGGCGGCCCGCGCCTGCAAACGACGCGCCCCCGCACTGTCGCCCTGGGATTCCAGCAGCGCGGCCAACTGCATCAGGGCCTGCGGATGCTGGGGTTCCAGGTACAAGGCTTTTCGATAATACCCCTGGGCCTGCTGGGCACTGCCCTCCACATCGCTGAGCAGCCCCAGCCAATAGAACACCTGGGCGGCCGGGGGATGGTCGCTCAAATACTGTTCGCACATGGCGCGGGCCTCGGCACTTTTGCCTTGGTTGGCCAGGGTGGCGATACGGCTGAGCAAGGCGCCCGCTTCGGAGGGTGGCGCCTTGATCGGCACTACCTGGGCACTCACTGTGCTGAACGGCCGTGGTTTAGCCGGAAGCGGCGCCGCAGTGCGTTGCGGCTTGGGCATCGGTATGAAGGTCGGCTCGGGCCTGACCGGTTCCGCGTGCCGACTGAAGGCAAAGGACTGCGGCACCCCAATCGAGCGCATGCCGTGGCGCCCCAACAAGCTGCCTTCGGCCGGGCCGATAAACAGCACGCCGTCGACGTGGGTCAGGGCCTTGAGCACTTCGAACACTTGCTGCTGGGTCGGTTGATCGAAGTAGATCAACAGGTTGCGGCAAAACACAAAATCGTAGCTGACCTCATTGGCCAGCAGCGCCGGGTCAAGCAGGTTGCCCACTTGCAAACGCACCTGTTCGCGCACGCGGTCGGCGATGTGGTAACCGTCGCTGTGTTCGGTGAAGTGGCGTTCGCGAAAGGCCAGATCACCGCCGCGAAACGAATTCTTGCCATACACGCCGCGCCGGGCGCGCTCCACTGACAGCGGGCTGACATCCATGCCCTGCACCTTGAACTGATGCGGTGCCAACCCGGCATCCAGCAGGGCCATGGCGATCGAGTAAGGTTCTTCCCCGGTGGAACACGGCAGGCTAAGGATACGCAGGGCGCGCATCTGCTTGATCTCGGCCAAGCGCGCGCAGGCCAAGCGCGCCAGCGTGGCGAAGGATTCGGGATAACGGAAAAACCAGGTCTCGGGGACGATCACCGCTTCGATCAGCGCTTGCTGCTCGTCGTGGGAGCGTTGCAGGCGCTGCCAGTAATCGTCCGGGGTAAGTGCCCCAACAACCTGGCTGCGCTGGCGCACGGCCCGCTCGATGATGGCCTCGCCCACCGACGCCACGTCCAGGCCGATGCGTTCCTTAAGGAAGGCAAAGAAGCGCGGATCGTTGCTCATAGGCTCAGCTCGCTGGAAAACAACAGGGCGCGCACGTCATCGGTGAGCAGATCATTAACGCCGATCCACTGCATCAGGCCCTCTGCATCTTCGCGCACGGGCCCCAGGTAGGGCGCCTCGCGGTTGTCCAGGCCGTACGCTTGGAACTCTTCAAGGCCGCAACGCAGGGTGTCGGTGGCCTGCTCCAGAATCAGCCCCAGCCGGCGCGCCTCGACCCAGGGCTGCGGTTGGTAATGCACCAGTACCAGCCGCGTGCTGGTCCGTACCTGGGCCGGCGTGCCGAAGGCCAGGGCACTGAGGTCGATGACCGGCACCAGCGCGCCGCGATGGGCGAAAATACCGGCCACCCACACAGGAGCGTGGGCGATGGGTTTGAGCGGCAGGCGCGGCAGTACTTCGGCCACTTCGGTGGCCCGTAGGGCATAGCGTTCGCTGCCGATATGAAACACCAGGAACAACGCTTTTTTCGCTGCCGGGACGGCGCCGCGTTTAGCCGCGAGTTCGCTCATCAGACTTTGAAACGCGACACGCCGCTGCGCAGACCCACCGCGACCTGGCTCAGTTCATCGATGGCGAAACTGGCCTGACGCAGGGACTCAACCGTCTGGCTGCTGGCGTCGCCCAGTTGCACCAGCGCGTGGTTAATCTGTTCGGCCCCCGTGGCTTGGGCCTGCATGCCTTCGTTGACCATCAGCACTCGCGGCGCCAGGGCTTGGACCTGATGGATGATCTGCGACAGCTGCTCGCCCACCTGCTGCACTTCGAACATGCCGCGGCGCACTTCTTCGGAGAATTTGTCCATGCCCATCACCCCGGCCGACACCGCCGACTGGATCTCACGCACCATCTGCTCGATGTCGTACGTGGCCACGGCAGTCTGGTCGGCCAGGCGCCGCACCTCGGTGGCGACCACGGCGAAGCCGCGCCCGTACTCACCGGCCTTCTCGGCTTCGATAGCGGCATTGAGCGACAGCAGGTTGGTCTGGTCGGCGACCTTGACGATGGTCACCACCACTTGGTTGATGTTACCGGCCTTCTCATTGAGGATCGCCAGCTTGGCGTTGACCAGGTCGGCGGCGCCCATTACCGAGTGCATGGTTTCTTCCATGCGCGCCAGGCCCTGCTGACCGGAACCGGCGGCCACCGATGCCTGGTCGGCGGCGGTGGAAACTTCGGTCATGGTGCGCACCAGGTCCTTGGAGGTGGCGGCGATTTCGCGGGACGTGGCACCGATTTCGGTGGTGGTCGCCGCGGTTTCGGTGGCGGTGGCCTGTTGCTGCTTGGAGGTGGCGGCGATCTCGGTGACCGAAGTGGTCACCTGCACCGACGAGCGCTGGGCCTGGGACACCAGGGCGGTCAGCTCGGTCATCATGTCGTTGAAGCCGGTTTCGACCGCGTTGAACTCGTCCTTGCGCGACAGGTTCAGACGCTTGCTCAGGTCGCCGGTGCGCATGACCTCAAGAATTTTGACGATACGCTGCATGGGCGACATGATCGCGCGCATCAGCAGCAAACCGCACAGGCCAGCAGCCAGAATCGCCACGGCAAGCGACACGAACAAACTGATCTTGGCGGAGACCACTGCTTCATCGATGGCGGACGTTGCGTTATCAGACACGCCTTTATTTTCGGCGATGATGTCGTTGAGTTTCATGCGACCTTCAATCCAGATCGGCGTCAACTGCTCATCCAGCAACTCGTGGGCGGCCGGCAGATCGTTGGCCTGGATGCGATCGAGTACTTGCGCCAGGACCTTGTTGTAATTGCTGTGCGAGGCCTTGAAGTTATCGAATTCCATACGATCGGCCTGGTTGCCGATCGTTTTCTCGTAATTGGCCATTTGTTGTTCGATGCGCTTTTCGAAACCCTGGTAATCGGTCTTGTCGGCACTGGTCAGGGTTTTGTCTTCGCGCATACCGATGATATCGAGGGTCTGCAGATAGCTGTCGACCCACGCACTGCGGATCATTGAGCTCAGATAAACCCCCGGCACAGCGTCATCGCGCACGGCTTCTTGTCCAGCCTCGATTTTCATTAACCGTGAATAAGAGACCACGACCATTAACAGCATGATGGCGATAACGACCGCAAAACTTGCCAGGATCCGTTGGCGCAAGGTCCAATTCTTCACAGTACTTCCTCGAAGGGCCATTCAAATGGAGGGGAGTATAGCTGAGCAGCAGCGCTCATTTATGAATGGGTTTTGGTGGTCAACCGACATAAACGCTAAAACGCCTGTGGGAAGGGGCTTGCCCCCGATGACGATACCTCAGTTGGAAAACCTGCAACTGATGCACCGCTATCGGGGGCAAGCCCCCTCCCACATTTTGTTTTAAACCGGTGGTTATTGGTTAAGCCGTACTTGTTTTTCCAGTTCCACCTTCAAGCCCGGCTCCAGTTTGAGCTGGCGCGCCAACTCATCCAGATACGCCTTCTCCATAAAGTTTTCCTCATCTACCAGCATCACGCTGGCGATGTACATCTCGGCGGCCATTTCCGGGGTGTCGGCGGCGCGGGCGACATCCGCCGGGTCCAGGGGCTTGTTCAGTTCGGCATGCAGCCAGTGTTGCAATTGGGGGTCATTGTCGAGTTTGGTGAACTCGCCTTCGATCAGCGCGCGCTCACGCTCGTCTACATGGCCGTCGGCCTTGGCGGCGGCGACCAACGCCTTGAGGATGCCCTGGCTGTGCTGCTCGACCTGGGCCGGTGGCAGACGGTCGATGGTTTGCGGTTCGCCTTGGGGCGCACTGGCCTGTTGCGCCTGCCAGTTGCCATAGGCTTTGTAGGCGATGACGCCCAGGGCGGCCAAACCGCCGTAGGTCAGGGCCTTGCCGCCGAATTTGCGGGCTTTTTTGTTACCCAGCAACAGCCCCATGGCACCCGCCGCCAGGGCTCCCCCGCCAGCGCCACCGAGCAGGCTGCCCAGGCCGCCACCGCCGAGCAGACCGCCCAAGGCGCCCTTGTCTTCCTGTTTGCGCTGGCCGCCGGCCTTATTCTGCAACATGTCCTGGCCGGACTTGAGCAACTGATCGAGCAATCCACGGGTGTTCATAACAGCCTCCAGACACTTGGGTTCATAGGACCAATAGGCTGCCAGCGTAAAACTAAGTGCCAAAAAACCAGGATCTAGAGTGCTTCCAGATGTAACGCCGCTGCCTATCGTATAAATCGATATACACTCAGGTACTTCTATAAAAACAGCCTTCTGGTAATTCCAGCATGATGACCTTGCGTCAAATCCGCCACTTCATTGCCGTGGCCGAGACCGGCTCGATCTCCGCCGCCGCGCAAACCGCGTTCATCTCTCAGTCGACCCTGACCCTGGCGATCCAGCAACTGGAGCAGGAGATTGGCGTCAACCTGTTCAATCGCCACGCCAAGGGCATGACCCTCACCCACCAGGGCCATCAGTTTCTGCGCCAGGCGCACCTGATTCTGGCCACCGTCGACAACGCCAAGCGCAGCCTGCAACAGAGCACCGACCAGGTAGCCGGGCAATTGATCGTCGGTGTGACCAGCCTGGTGGCCGGCTACTACTTGGCCGACCTGCTGACCCGCTTCCAGCGCGCGTACCCCAATGTGGAAATCCGCGTCATGGAAGACGAGCGCCCGTATATCGAACATCTGCTGGTCAGCGGCGAAATCGACGTGGGCGTGCTGATCCTGTCCAACCTCGAAGACCGCCACGCCCTGCAGACCGAAGTCCTGACCCACTCGCCCCACCGCCTGTGGCTGCCGGCGCAGCACCCGTTGTTGGAGCACGACAGCATCAACCTGGCCGATGTGGCACGCGAACCGTTGATTCAGTTGAACGTCGATGAAATGGGCCACAACGCTCAGCGCCTGTGGGCCGGCGCCGGCCTGCAACCGCGTGTGACCTTGCGCACGGCATCCACCGAAGCGGTGCGCAGCTTGGTGGCGGCGGGCCTGGGGGTGTCGATCCAGCCGGACATGACCTACCGCCCCTGGTCGCTGGAAGGCGACATTATTGAAGCGCGGCCGATTGCCGACCTCAGCCAAACGCTCGACGTGGGCCTGGCCTGGCGCCGTGGCACCGCGCGGCCGACCCTGGTGGACCCGTTCCTCACTGTGGCACGCGAACAACCGCACCCACGCAAGCCATCTATTTAATCGAATGCTGCATTCAGTATTTAGTATTTGTTGACCTCGCGCCCGCCCTCTACTCTCGACTCATCCATAAGAGAAAGCCGGGCGCCTTGTAAGAGAACGCCCATGGCCACACAAGAAAAGAGATCGCGAAAAATGTCCGGCGCGTCCACCCCGCTGCTCACTGCGTTGCTGATCGACGGCGAACTGGTTCAAGGCCAGGGGTTTGTCGAGCCGATCCTCAACCCAGCCACCGGTGAAGTGCTGACCCAGATAGCCGAAGCCAGCACCGAGCAAGTCGAAAGCGCCATCCTTGCCGCCCACCGCGCCTTTGCCGGTTGGTCGCGGACCACACCGCAGCAACGCTCCAACCTGCTGCTGGGGATCGCCGATGCCATTGAAAAACAAGCCGACTACCTGGCCCGTCTGGAATCGCTGAACTGCGGCAAGCCGTTGCATCTGGCGCGTCAGGATGATTTGAGCGCGACTGTGGATGTGTTCCGCTTCTTCGCTGGCGCCGTGCGTTGCCAGACCGGCCAATTGAGCGGCGAATACCTGCCGGGCTACACCAGCATGGTGCGCCGCGACCCGATCGGCGTGGTGGCCTCCATTGCGCCATGGAACTACCCGTTGATGATGGCCGCGTGGAAGATCGCCCCGGCCCTCGCCGCCGGTAATACCCTGGTGTTCAAACCGTCGGAACACACGCCGCTGTCGATCCTGGCCCTGGCACCCGTGCTCAAAGAGCTGCTGCCACGGGGCGTGATCAACATTTTGTGCGGCGGCGGCGAAGGGGTCGGCAGCCATTTGGTCAGTCATCCCAAGGTGCGCATGGTGTCGCTGACCGGCGATATCGTCACCGGCCAGAAGATTCTGCAAGCCGCGTCCAAAACCCTGAAACGCACGCACCTGGAACTGGGCGGCAAGGCACCGGTGATCGTGTGTAACGACGCCGACCTGCAGGCCGTGGTCGAAGGCGTGCGCGCCTATGGCTATTACAACGCCGGGCAGGATTGCACCGCCGCATGCCGTATCTATGCCCAGGCCGGGATTCACGACAAATTGGTCGCCGAGCTGGGCGCGGCCGTCGGCAGCCTGCGCTTTGCCGGCAAACGCGACGCCGATAACGAACTCGGCCCGCTGATCAGCACACGCCAGCGCGACCGCGTCGCCAGCTTTGTCGAACGCGCCCTCGGCCAACCGCATATCGAACGGGTCACCGGCGCCGCCGTGCATTCCGGTGCCGGTTTCTATTACCAGCCCACCCTGCTGGCCGGTTGCAAGCAAAGCGATGAGATCGTGCAGCGCGAAGTGTTTGGCCCGGTGGTCACCGTGACCCGCTTCGACGAACTGGAGCAAGCGGTGGACTGGGCCAACGATTCCGAATACGGCCTGGCCTCTTCGGTGTGGACCCAGAACCTGGACAAAGCCATGCAAGTGGCGGCACGCCTGCAATACGGCTGCACCTGGATCAACAGCCACTTCATGCTGGTCAGCGAAATGCCCCACGGCGGTTTGAAGCGCTCGGGATACGGGAAAGATCTGTCGAGCGACTCGTTACAGGACTACAGCGTGGTGCGCCACATCATGGCGCGTCACGGTCAGCACCTTTAAAACAACAACTAAGCTCATGCATCACGGCTTCACACACTGCCCCGACCATAATTAAAGAAGAGGGAACCCCCATGTCCGCGCACAAGACCGCACTGCTCAGTGCCTTGACCACCGCGCTGCTGGCCAGCGCCAGCCTGCAAGCCGCCGAACCGCTCAAGGCGGTCGGCGCCGGCGAAGGCCAGTTGGATATCGTCGCCTGGCCCGGCTATATCGAACGTGGCGAAAGCGACAAAGCCTACGATTGGGTCAGCGGTTTCGAGAAGGAAACCGGCTGCAAGGTCAATGTGAAAACCGCCGCCACCTCTGACGAAATGGTCAGCCTGATGGCCAAGGGCGGCTATGACCTGGTCACCGCCTCCGGCGATGCGTCGCTGCGGTTGATCGTCGGCAAGCGTGTGCAGCCGATCAACACCGCGCTGATTCCCAACTGGAAAAACCTCGACCCGCGCCTCAAGGATGCGCCGTGGTACGTGGTCGGCCAGCAAACTTATGGCACCCCGTACCAATGGGGGCCGAACGTGCTGATGTACAACACCAGCGTGTTCAAGACCGCGCCCACTAGCTGGAGCGTGCTGTTCGACCCGCAGAACCTGCCGGACGGCAAGCCGAACAAGGGCCGCGTGCAGGCCTATGACGGCCCGATCTACATCGCCGACGCGGCGCTGTACCTCAAGGCCACCAAACCGGAGCTGGGAATCCAGAGCCCCTACGAGCTGACCGAAGCGCAATACAAGGCCGTGCTCGACCTGCTGCGCGCCCAGCAACCGCTGATCCACCGTTACTGGCACGACACCACCGTGCAAATGAGCGACTTCAAGAACGAAGGCGTGGTTGCCTCCAGTGCCTGGCCGTACCAAGTCAACGGGCTGGTCAACGAGAAACAGCCGATCGCCTCGACCATCCCCAAGGAAGGCGCCACCGGTTGGGCCGACACCACCATGCTGCACAGCGAGGCCAAGCACCCCAACTGTGCTTACAAGTGGATGGACTGGTCGCTGCAGCCGAAGGTCCAGGGCGATGTCGCCGCCTGGTTCGGCTCGCTGCCAGCGGTGCCGGCCGCGTGTAAGGAGAGCGAATTGCTCGGCGCCGAGGGTTGCAAGACCAATGGCTTCGACCAGTTCGACAAGATCGCCTTCTGGAAAACCCCACAGGCCGAAGGCGGCAAGTTCGTGCCGTACAGCCGCTGGACCCAGGACTACATTGCGATCATGGGCGGCCGTTAAAACCATCAAGACGGCATAGACCTACTGTGGGAGGGGGCTTGCCCCCGATAGCGGTGTGACAGCCAACCCAGCTTTCACTGAACCACTGGTATCGGGGGCAAGCCCCCTCCCACATTGACCGCACTCACAGATGTTTTGTTTTTTCAGAAGTCCAGGCCGGGCCGCTGCGACGACCCGCGCCTTTTTGGAGCACCGCACCATGACGCTTGCAGTCCAATTCACCCACGTTTCCCGTCAGTTCGGCGAAGTGAAAGCCGTTGACCGGGTTTGCATCGATATTGAGGACGGCGAGTTCTTTTCCATGCTCGGCCCTTCCGGCTCGGGCAAGACCACCTGCCTGCGGCTGATCGCCGGCTTCGAACAACCCAGCGCCGGCTCGATCCGCATTCATGGTGAGGAAGCCGCCGGCTTGCCGCCGTATCAGCGCGATGTGAACACCGTGTTCCAGGATTACGCGCTGTTCCCCCATATGAATGTGCGCGACAACGTGGCCTATGGCCTAAAGGTCAAAGGCGTGGGCAAGGCCGAACGGCTCAACCGCGCCGAAGAAGCCCTGGGCATGGTGGCCTTGGGCGGTTACGGCGAACGCAAACCGGTGCAACTCTCCGGCGGCCAGCGCCAACGGGTGGCCCTGGCCCGCGCGCTGGTCAATCGCCCGCGCGTGCTGTTGCTTGACGAGCCCCTGGGCGCCCTCGACCTCAAGCTGCGCGAGCAGATGCAAAGCGAGCTGAAAAAGCTGCAACGCCAGCTCGGCATCACCTTTATCTTCGTGACCCACGACCAGACCGAAGCGCTGTCCATGTCCGACCGCGTGGCGGTGTTCAACAAAGGCCGTATCGAACAGGTCGACACCCCGCGCAACCTCTACATGAAACCGGCCACGGCGTTCGTCGCCGAATTCGTCGGCACCTCCAACGTGATTCGGGGCGAACTGGCCCAGCGCTTGAGCGGCAGCGCCCAACCGTTTTCGATCCGTCCGGAACATGTGCGGTTTGCCGAAGGCCCGCTGGGCGCTGGCGATGTGGAGATCAGCGGCGTGCTGCATGACATCCAGTACCAGGGCAGCGCCACCCGTTTTGAGCTGAAACTGGACAACGGCCAGACCCTGAGCATCAGCCAGGCCAACAACCAGTGGCTGGACACCAGCAGCGCCCATCAGGTCGGCCAGCCCCTAACCGCGCGCTGGGCCCGACAGGCCATGACGCCGTTGACCGATAACGCAGGCGAGGTGTGACATGAGCCTGGCCCTTTCCCAACAACCGCCGATGCGCAGGTTTTCCAACCTGCTGTACCGCAAGCCCAATCTATACCTGGCGATGTTGCTGCTGCCGCCGCTGATCTGGTTCGGCGCTATCTACCTGGGCTCGTTGCTGACCTTGCTATGGCAAGGCTTCTACACCTTCGACGACTTCACCATGGCGGTCACCCCGGACCTGACCCTGGCCAACTTCGCCGCGCTGTTCCAGCCGTCGAATTTCGACATCATCCTGCGCACGCTGAGCATGGCGATCGTGGTGTCGATCGCCAGCGCCATCGTCGCCTTCCCGATTGCCTATTACATGGCGCGCTACACCACTGGCAAAACCAAGGCGTTTTTCTATATCGCCGTGATGATGCCGATGTGGGCCAGTTACATCGTCAAGGCTTACGCCTGGACCTTGCTGCTGGCCAAGGGCGGCGTGGCGCAGTGGTTTGTGCAGCACCTGGGGTTGGAGCCGTTGCTGCACTTTGTGCTGGGCATTCCCGGCGTGGGCGGCAGCACCTTGAGCACCTCGCACTTAGGACGGTTCATGGTGTTCGTCTATATCTGGCTGCCGTTCATGATCCTGCCGATCCAAGCGTCCCTGGAGCGTTTGCCGCCGTCACTGCTGCAAGCCTCGGCCGACCTGGGGGCCAAGCCGCGCCAGACCTTTATGCAGGTGATTTTGCCGCTGTCGGTGCCGGGGATCGCCGCCGGATCGATCTTCACGTTCTCGCTGACCCTGGGCGACTTTATCGTGCCGCAACTGGTGGGCCCGCCGGGCTACTTCGTCGGCGGCATGGTGTACGCCCAGCAAGGCGCCATCGGCAATATGCCCATGGCGGCGGCGTTCACCCTGGTGCCGATCGTGCTGATCGCGATTTACCTGTCCATCGTCAAACGCCTGGGGGCCTTCGATGCACTCTGAAAAAGCATCTCTCGGTTTGCGCATAGCCGCCTGGGGCGGCCTGGTGTTCCTGCACTTCCCGATCCTGATCATCTTCCTCTACGCCTTCAACACCGAAGAAGCGGCGTTCAGCTTCCCGCCCCAGGGCTTCACCCTGAAGTGGTTCAGCGTGGCGTTCGCACGGCCCGACGTATTGGAAGCGATCAAGTTGTCGCTGCAGATCGCCGCCATCGCCACCCTGATCGCTATGGTGCTCGGCACACTGGCTTCCGCGGCGCTGTACCGGCGTGAGTTCTTCGGCAAACAGGGCGTGTCGCTGATGCTGATCCTGCCGATTGCATTGCCGGGGATCATCACCGGTATCGCGTTGCTGGCAACGTTCAAGACCCTGGGCATCGAGCCGGGGATGTTCACCATCATCGTCGGCCACGCCACCTTTTGTGTGGTGATCGTCTACAACAACGTCATCGCCCGCTTGCGCCGCACCTCCCACAGCCTGATCGAGGCGTCGATGGACCTGGGCGCCGACGGCTGGCAGACCTTCCGCTACATCATCATGCCCAACCTGGGCTCGGCGCTGCTGGCCGGCGGCATGCTCGCGTTTGCGCTGTCGTTCGACGAAATCATCGTCACCACCTTCACCGCCGGGCATGAGCGCACCTTGCCGCTGTGGCTGCTCAACCAGTTGAGCCGGCCACGGGATGTGCCGGTGACCAACGTGGTGGCGATGCTGGTGATGCTGGTGACGATGTTCCCGATCCTGGGCGCCTATTACTTGACCCGCGGCGGTGAAAGCGTGGCGGGGAGCGGCGGTAAATAACTTGGCCACTGAAGGAACGCGGTTCAAATGTGGGAGGGGGCTTGCCCCCGATAGCGGTGTGACAGCCAACACAGCTGTCACTGAGCCACTGGCATCGGGGGCAAGCCCCCTCCCACATTTAAATCCGGTTTCTTCAGGGAAATAACACGCGTTTTTTGGAGGACTCAATCATGCAAACCAAACTGCTGATCAACGGCCAACTGGTACAAGGCGAAGGCCCGGCCCAGGCCATCTTCAACCCGGCCCTGGGCCGTGTGCTGGTGGAAATCAACGAAGCCAGCGAAGCCCAGGTCGACGCCGCCGTGCGCGCCGCCGATGCCGCGTTCGAAAGCTGGTCGCAAACCGCGCCCAAGGACCGCTCGCTGTTGCTGCTCAAATTGGCGGACGCCATCGAAGCCCACGGCGAAGAACTGGCCAAGCTGGAGTCGGACAACTGCGGCAAACCCTACAGCGCCGCGCTGAACGACGAGATCCCGGCGATTGCCGACGTGTTCCGCTTCTTTGCCGGTGCCAGTCGCTGCATGAGCGGTTCGGCCGGCGGCGAGTACTTGCCCGGCCATACCTCAATGATCCGCCGCGATCCGGTGGGCGTGATCGCGTCCATCGCACCGTGGAACTACCCGCTGATGATGGTCGCCTGGAAAATCGCCCCGGCCCTGGCCGCCGGTAATACCGTGGTGCTCAAACCGTCGGAACAAACCCCACTGACGGCATTGCGCATGGTGGAACTGGCGTCGGAAATCTTCCCGGCCGGCGTGCTCAACCTGGTGTTTGGCCGCGGCCCGACAGTAGGCAGCCCGCTGGTGCAGCATCCGAAAGTGCGCATGGTGTCGCTGACCGGTTCCATCGCCACCGGCGCGAACATCATCGCCAACACCGCCGACAGCGTGAAGCGCATGCACATGGAGCTGGGCGGCAAGGCACCGGTGATTATCTTCAACGACGCGGACATCGACGCCGCCGTGGAAGGCATCCGCACTTTCGGTTTCTACAACGCCGGCCAGGACTGCACGGCGGCGTGCCGTATCTATGCCCAGGCGGACATCTACGACGCCTTTGTCGAGAAACTCGGCGCGGCGGTCGCCAGTATCAAGTACGGTTTGCAGGATGACCCGAGCACCGAGCTGGGGCCATTGATCACCGCGCAACATCGCGACCGCGTGGCCGGGTTTGTCGAACGTGCCGTGGCGCAACCGCATATCCGGCTGATCACCGGCGGCAAGGCCGTAGAAGGCAACGGGTTCTTCTTTGAACCGACCGTGCTGGCCGACGCCCAGCAAGACGACGAAATCGTGCGCCGCGAGGTGTTCGGGCCGGTGGTGTCAGTGACCAAGTTCAACGACGAAGCCCAGGTGCTGGGTTGGGCCAACGATTCGGACTATGGCCTTGCGTCATCCGTGTGGACGGCCGACGTAGGACGCGCCCATCGCCTGGCCGCACGCTTGCAATACGGCTGCACCTGGGTAAACACCCACTTTATGCTCGTCAGCGAAATGCCCCACGGCGGTCAGAAACTGTCGGGGTATGGCAAAGACATGTCCATGTATGGGCTGGAGGACTACACCACGGTCCGGCATGTGATGTTCAAGCATTGATTCGCCGCCCCCCTGCAAGCAGGCGCTTGCAGGGGGGCTAATAACAATAATTTTCAGGATCCCCCATGGACATCACCCGCCGCGACTTCCTCAACGGCGTCGCCATCACCGTTGCTGCCGGCATCACGCCGCTGCAGATTCTCCAGGCCGCCCCCGACGGTCGCTATTACCCACCCGCCCTCACCGGCCTGCGCGGCAGTCATGTCGGTTCGTTCGAAGTGGCGCATCAGATGGGCTGGGAAAAGAAGGTCTTTGACACCGATACCTTGCCGATCACCGAGGACTATGACCTGGTGGTGGTCGGCGGTGGCCTGAGCGGTCTGGCGGCGGCGTGGTTCTACCGTGAGAAGCACCCCAAGGCGAAAATCCTGATCCTGGAAAACCATGACGATTTCGGCGGCCATGCCAAACGCAATGAGTTCCAGGCCGGCGGCCGCATGATCATCGGCTATGGCGGCAGCGAAGCCTTCCAGTCGCCCACCCACCTGTTCAGCGAGCAAGTGAACGGTTTGTTGAAAAAGCTCGGGGTGAATATCAAGCGCTTCGAAACCGCCTTCGACCGCCCGTTCTACCCCAGCCTGGGGCTGTCGCGCGGGGTATTTTTCGACAAGGAAAACTTCGGCGAAGACAAACTGGTGACCGGCGACCCGACGCCGATGGTGGCCGACGATATCGCCCCGGAACAGCTGCATGGGCGCGCCCTGAAAGACTTTATCAATGATTTCCCACTGCCGGCTGCGGACCGCCAGGCGTTGATCGAACTGCACACTGCGCCCAAGGACTACTTGCCGGGCAAAACGGCCGAGGAAAAGGCCGATTATCTGGCGGCCACCAGCTACCGGGACTTCCTGCTCAAGAACGTGGGGTTGTCGGAAGGTGCGGTGAAATACTTCCAGAGCCGCACCAATGACTTTATGGCCTTGAGCATTGATGCCGTGGCTGCGTCCGACGCTTATAACGTCGGTTTCCCTGGCTTCGCGGGGATGAACCTGGCGCCGATCAGTGAAGAAGCTGCGGCAGAAATGGAAGAGCCCTACATCTACCACTTCCCGGACGGCAACGCGTCGCTGGCGCGCCTCTTGGTGCGCAGCCTGATTCCGGGGGTGGCGCCGGGGCACACCATGGACGATATCGTGCTGGCGCCCTTCGACTATGCCAGGCTCGACCAACCCAAGGCGCCGGTGCGCCTGCGCTTGAACAGCACGGCGGTGAGTGTGCGCAATGTCGGCGACGGCGTACATATCGGCTACAGCCGAGGCGGCCAACTCGCACAAGTACGCGGCAAACGCTGCATCCTGGCCTGCTACAACATGATGATTCCGTACCTGCTCAAGGGCCTGCCCGCGCCCCAGGCCCATGCGTTGAGCCAGAACGTGAAATTCCCCTTGGTGTACACCAAGGTGGTGATTCGTAACTGGCAGGCGTTTGAGAAGTTGGGCGTGCATGAAATCTACGCAGCTACCCAGCCTTACAGCCGCATCAAGCTGGACTACCCGGTGAGCATGGGCGGCTACGACCACCCGCGCGACCCGACGCAGCCCATCGGCTTGCACATGGTCTACGTGCCCACCAGCCCCAACAGCGGCATGAACGCCCGCGACCAGGCCCGCGCCGGACGCGGCCGGTTGTATGGGCAGACATTCGAGCAACTGGAAGCGCAATTACGTGACCAACTGCAACGCATGCTAGGCCCGGGCGGGTTCAACCATGAGACGGATATCCTGGCGATCACCGTGAATCGCTGGTCCCATGGCTATGCGTATTTTTCCAACAGCCTGTTCGATGACGCCGACGAAAGTGAAGCGCTGATGAACCTGGCGCGCAAACCGTTGGGGCATGTGAGCATCGCCAACTCGGACGCGGCCTGGAGTGCGTACGCGCATGCGGCGATCGACGAGGCGTACCGAGCCGTGGGCGAAGTGGCCTGAAACACACCTCTGACAGGCAATACAAAACTGTTTGTGGGAGGGGGCTCGCCCCCGATAGCAGTGGGTCAGCACTGAAATAGTTGGCTGATGCACCGCTATCGGGAGCAAGCCCTCTCCCACATTGGAGCTTCATAATTCGTGAGTAATGTGGTTGCCCCACAGCCCCGGAAATGTCTTGTCGCACTTGCAATGCTATCACCCCGCCATCAATCATTTTTCCTACACCATCGAACCGCTTAAGCTATCCGGCGTCTGTTTAATGTTCGTTGCGTTTGGCCGAAGGCATGTCCGAACCGTACTTTCTGATCCAGCACGTGCCAGGAACGGCGCGGGATTTGCTCACGACAGGTTGTCTCTATGCATCGTAGGAATTTGCTCAAAGCGTCCATGGCCATTGCGGCTTATACCGGTCTGTCGGCCAGTGGCCTGCTCGCCGCCCAAGCATGGGCCGGAAACCGCGCCGCCGATGGGAAAGCCGTGGCGTTCGACTTCGAATCGCTCAAGGCCCAGGCCAAACAACTGGCCGCAACCGCCTACAAAGACACCAAACAGGTGCTGCCGCCGACCCTGGCGAGCATGACCCCGCAGAATTTCAACGCCATCGGCTACGACCGCAACCATTCGCTGTGGAAAGAGCTGAACGGCCAGCTGGACGTGCAGTTCTTCCACGTCGGCATGGGCTTCAAGACGCCGGTGCGCATGCACAGCGTCGACCCTAAGACCCGCGAAGCCCGTGAGGTGCATTTCCGCCCTTCGCTGTTCAACTATGAAAAAACTACGGTCGACACCAAGCAACTGACCGGCGACCTGGGTTTCTCCGGCTTCAAACTGTTCAAGGCGCCGGAGCTGGACCGTCATGATGTGCTGTCGTTTCTCGGCGCCAGCTATTTCCGCGCGGTGGATTCCACGGGCCAGTACGGCCTGTCCGCGCGTGGCCTGGCAATCGACACCTACGCGAAAAAACGCGAAGAATTCCCAGATTTCACGCAGTTCTGGTTCGAAACCCCGGATAAGAACGCTACCCGCTTCGTGGTCTATGCCCTGCTCGACTCGCCGAGCGCCACTGGTGCCTACCGCTTCGATATCGACTGCCAGGCCAACCAGGTGGTGATGGCCATTGACGCGCATATCAATGCGCGCACGGCCATCGAACAATTGGGCATCGCACCGATGACCAGCATGTTCAGCTGCGGCACCCACGAGCGCCGCATGTGCGACACCATCCACCCGCAGATCCACGACTCGGACCGCCTGGCCATGTGGCGCGGCAATGGCGAGTGGGTCTGCCGCCCTCTGAATAACCCAGCCAAGCTGCAATTCAATGCGTTCGCCGACACCGACCCGAAAGGCTTCGGGCTGGTGCAGACCGACCACGAATTCGCCAGCTATCAGGACACTGTGGACTGGTACAGCAAACGCCCAAGCCTGTGGGTGGAGCCGACCACCGCTTGGGGCGAAGGCTCCATTGACCTGCTAGAAATCCCCACCACCGGCGAAACCCTGGACAACATCGTCGCCTTCTGGACCCCGAAAAACCCCGTGGCCGCCGGCGATTCGCTCAACTACGGCTACAAGCTGTACTGGAGCGCCCTGCCACCGGTAAGCACGCCATTAGCGCAAGTGGATGCTACCCGTTCCGGCATGGGCGGTTTTACCGAAGGCTGGGCACCGGGCGAGCATTACCCGCCGGTGTGGGCGCGCCGCTTCGCGGTGGACTTCAAGGGGGGCGGCCTGGACCGCTTGCCGGAGGGCACCGGGATCGAACCGGTGGTGACCTGTTCCCACGGCGAGGTGAAGGACTTCAGCGTGCTGGTACTGGATAACATCAAGGGCTACCGCATTCTGTTCGACTGGTACCCGACCAGCGACAGCGTGGAACCGGTGGAGCTGCGTTTGTTTATCCGCACCCAGGACCGCACCTTGAGCGAAACCTGGTTGTATCAGTACTTCCCGCCGGCACCGGACCAACGCAAGTACACCTGATGCACCATGGGGGAGCGTTCGCTCCCCCATGATTGAACCGCGATTCAGAATCGCGACACGCTTTTCATCGCTCCAATCAAGTACCGCATCGCCACCTGGTCGTCCTCGGTCAGGGCGCGGTACTGCGCCAACAACGCCTCTTCATCCGAACTCAGCCTTCGACCTCGCAACGCCACCCTGCGGGTCAGAAATGACGCCACCATACCCGCTACACCATAGGACTTGGCCATGGACTGCTTCTCCTGATAACAATCAAATACTCCTGGCGCCCATCACCTGCGTCCCGTGAAGCGCAATGCCTCAGTGGGCAAGCCGCCTGATTTCCTGGGCCAGAAATCAGGCTTACCGTAAGCGTAGAAACATTCTGATCGCGCGTGGGATTTTTTTAGAGCATTCACTTAAAAAATTTCTTCGGTAACAAAGACCTACAGGTATTTCCCATACTCAGGGCAATAAAAAACCCACCGGATCAGGGTGGGTTGCTTATTGTCGCGACGGCTAATCCCTCAAATCGGACTCATGGATTGGCTGATCGCGATGGGTTGCTCGTTGATACTGCGCCGGCCAGATCGCCTTGCGCCCGCCCAGGTCGTCGTCGGCATGCAACGGCCAGTACGGATCGCGCAGCAGTTCACGGGCCAGGAAGATGATGTCGGCCTGACAGGTACGCAGGATGTGCTCGGCCTGCGCCGGCTCGGTGATCATGCCGACGGTGCCGGTGGCAATTTCTGACTCTTTGCGCACCCGCTCGGCGAAACGGGTCTGGTAACCCGGGCCGGTGGGGATCTCGGCGTTGGCGGCGGTGCCGCCGGACGAGACGTCGATCAAATCCACCCCGATTGCTTTGAGGCGGCGCGCCAGTTCCACGGTTTCATCCGGGTTCCAGCCGTCTTCCACCCAGTCGGTGGCAGATACGCGCACGAACAGTGGCAGTTCCTGAGGCCAGACGTCGCGCACGGCTTCGGTCACTTGCAACACCAATCGAATGCGATTCTGGAACGAGCCCCCGTACTGGTCCTGACGTTGATTGCTCAGTGGCGACAGAAACTGGTGCAGCAGATAGCCATGGGCCGCGTGGATCTCCACCACCTTGAAACCCGCAGTCAAGGCGCGTTTGGCGGCCGCGACGAAGTCGGCAACCACCTGCTGGATCTGTGCCTCATCCAGCTGTTTGGGTTGTGTGTGCAGCGGGTCGAAGGCAATCGGCGAAGGGCCGACCGGCACCCAGCCGCCGTCTTCGGGCTTGACGCTGCCATGCTTGCCGAGCCACGGGCGGTGGGTGCTGGCCTTGCGCCCGGCATGGGCCAGTTGAATACCGGCAACCGCCCCTTGGGCCGCAATAAAGCGCGTAATGCGTTGCAGCGGCTCGATCTGTTGATCGTTCCACAGCCCCAGGTCCTGGGCGGTGATACGGCCATCGGCGGTCACAGCGGTGGCTTCGGTGAAGATCAGACCGGCGCCGCCCACAGCACGGCTGCCGAGGTGCACCAGGTGCCAGTCGTTGGCCAAGCCATCGACGCTGGAGTACTGGCACATCGGCGAAACGGCAATGCGATTGGGCAGGGTCAATTGGCGCAGGGTATAGGATTCGAGCAGCTGACTCATGGCGCACCTCTTCTGGGTTCTGTGGGCACTATTCAAACCGTGCTTAGAGCCTAGTCGACAACGCGCGATTGCACAGGGTTCAGCACAAAGCGGGAGCCGATTGCCGGCCCCCGTGCAGCGCGTGCTTACATTTCGACCTGGGTGCCCAGCTCGATCACCCGGTTTACCGGGAGTTTGAAGAAGCGCAGGTTACCGTTGGCGTTTTTCAACATGAACGCGAACAGCCCTTCGCGCCAGCGCGCCATGCCTTTGATACGCGAGGCGATCACCGTTTCACGGCTGAGGAAGTAGGTGGTGCGCATCGGGCTGAAATCCAGATCGTCCAGATGGCACAGCTTCAGCGCTTCGGGCACGTCCGGCTCGTCGGTGAAACCGAAGTGCAGGATGACCCGGAAGAAGCCTTCACCGTAGGAGTCCACCTCGAACCGCCGGGTGGCGGGCACCCGTGGGATGTCTTCGTACACCACGGTCAGCAGCACCACTTGCTCATGCAGCACCTGGTTATGCAGCAGGTTGTGCAACAGCGCATGGGGCACAGCGTCGGGGCGCGCGGTGAGAAACACCGCCGTGCCCTGCACCCGGTGGGGCGGCTGTACGCGGATGCTGCTGATAAAGATCGGCAACGGCAGGCCGCCTTCATCGAGGCGGTCCACCAGCAATTGCTTGCCGCGTTTCCACGTCGTCATCAGTACGAACAGCACGATCCCCGCCAGTACCGGGAAGGCCCCGCCCTGGATGATCTTCGGCACGTTGGCGGCGAAGTACAGACCGTCGACCAACAGGCAGCAGACCAGCACCGGCACAGCCAGCACCGGCGGCCATTTCCACAGTAGCAACATGACCGCCGACACCAGGATAGTGGTCATCAGCATGGTGCCGGTTACAGCCACGCCGTAGGCCGAGGCCAAGGCATTGGAGGATTCGAAGCCCAGTACCAGCAGAATCACGCCGACCATCAGCGACCAGTTCACCGCGCCAATGTAGATCTGGCCCTGTTCGGCACTGGAGGTGTGTTGGATGTGCATGCGCGGGATGTAACCAAGCTGGATCGCTTGGCGCGTCAAGGAGAACGCACCGGAAATCACTGCCTGGGACGCAATTACCGTGGCCAGGGTGGACAACACCACCAGCGGGATCAGCGCCCAACTCGGTGCCAGCAAGTAGAACGGGTTACGCGCGGCTTCGGGGTCGCCCAATAGCATCGCGCCCTGACCGAAGTAGTTAAGCACCAGTGCCGGCAGCACCAGCATGAACCACGCACGGGCAATCGGCTTGCGTCCGAAGTGCCCCATGTCGGCGTACAACGCTTCGGCACCGGTCAACGCCAGTACCACCGCGCCAAGGATCGCCACGCCAATGCCAGGGTGGGCCTCGAAGAAACGCACGGCCCAGATCGGGTTCAGGGCATGGAGTACCTCAGGGTGCAGGGTGATGCCGTACACACCAAGGCCGCCCAGCACCAGAAACCAGGTCACCATCACCGGCCCGAACAACTTGCCGATGTGATCGGTGCCATGCTTCTGGATCAGAAACAGCGCTACCAACACCACCAGGGCAATCGGTACCACCCATTTTTCCAGGCCATCGAACGCCAATTCCAGACCTTCCACGGCCGACAATACGGAAATCGCCGGGGTGATCATGCTGTCGCCGTAGAACAACGCCGCCCCGCAAAGACCACAGACCACCAGGAAACTGCGCAGCTTCCTGCGCTCCCCCGCCGCCCGCCGCGCCAGCGCGGTAAGGGCCATGATGCCGCCTTCGCCCTGGTTGTCGGCACGAAGTACGAACAGCATGTACTTGATCGACACGACCCAGATCAGCGACCAGAAAATCAGCGCCAGAATCCCCAGCACACCATCGTGGTTGACCTGAACCCCATAACCGCCGTTGAACACCTCTTTGAGGGTATAGAGCGGGCTGGTGCCGATATCGCCATACACCACCCCGACCGCCGCCACCAGCATGCCAATCGGCTTGGCGTTTGAATGCTCGGCACCTGTTGCCTGACTACTTGCCTGACCCATCAACCACTCCTGCCCTTTGACCTGAGGTCTTATATAAACAGCGCGTCTAAGCGAACCCTAGCATGCGCTGTTTTACTTCTCGTAACAGACGTTTTATTGACCCACGGGTTTTACCCATGCGCAACGGCGCGAAGCATAGCGCAGCGCTCGTCGTATTTCCCTGCATAAAGCTGGTCAAGTGCGTTGCCCATCGCTAGAATTGCGCACTTTTTGATCAGAGGCGCGCCCAGCGCCCGTCCGCTGCCCTGCCCTTCACGGCGGCGGCGTCATTCAATACCGAGGTTAGACATGTCCACCACTCCCGCAACGGCCAACCCCAAGGTCGGCTTTGTATCCCTGGGTTGCCCCAAGGCCCTGGTCGATTCCGAGCGCATCCTGACGCAACTGCGCATGGAAGGTTATGACGTGGTGTCCACTTATCAGGACGCGGACGTGGTGGTTGTCAATACCTGTGGCTTTATCGATTCGGCCAAGGCGGAGTCGCTGGAAGTGATCGGCGAAGCCATCAAGGAAAACGGCAAGGTCATCGTGACCGGCTGCATGGGCGTGGAAGAAGGCAATATTCGCGACGTGCACCCCAGCGTGCTGGCGGTGACCGGTCCGCAGCAATATGAGCAAGTGGTTAACGCCGTGCACGAGGTGGTGCCGCCACGTCAGGATCACAACCCGCTGATCGACCTGGTGCCACCGCAAGGCATCAAGCTGACCCCGCGCCACTACGCCTACCTGAAGATTTCCGAAGGCTGCAACCACAGCTGCAGCTTCTGCATCATCCCGTCGATGCGCGGCAAGCTGGTGAGCCGCCCGGTGGGTGACGTGCTAGACGAGGCCCAGCGTCTGGTCAAATCCGGCGTGAAAGAGCTACTGGTGATCTCCCAGGACACCAGCGCCTACGGCGTCGATGTGAAATACCGCACCGGTTTCTGGAACGGCGCGCCGGTGAAGACCCGCATGACCGAACTCTGCGAAGCCCTCAGCAGCCTGGGTGTGTGGGTGCGCCTGCACTATGTCTACCCGTACCCGCATGTGGACGAGCTGATCCCGCTGATGGCCGCCGGCAAGATCCTGCCGTACCTGGACATCCCGTTCCAGCACGCCAGCCCGAAAGTGCTCAAGGCCATGAAACGCCCGGCCTTCGAAGACAAGACCCTGGCGCGCATCAAAAACTGGCGCCAGATCTGCCCCGAGCTGATCATCCGCTCCACCTTTATCGTCGGCTTCCCCGGCGAAACCGAAGAAGACTTCCAGTACCTGCTGGACTGGCTGACCGAAGCCCAGTTGGACCGCGTTGGCTGCTTCCAGTACTCACCGGTTGAAGGTGCTCCAGCCAACCTGTTGGACCTGGCCGTGGTGCCGGACGACGTCAAGCAGGACCGTTGGGAACGCTTCATGGCGCATCAGCAGGCCATCAGCTCGGCGCGCCTGCAACTGCGCATCGGCAAGGAAATCGAAGTGTTGATCGACGAAGTCGACGAACAAGGCGCCGTGGGCCGTTGCTTCTTCGATGCGCCGGAGATCGACGGTAACGTATTTATCGACGACGCCAGCGGCTTGAAGCCAGGCGACAAGGTCTGGTGCACCGTGACCGACGCCGACGAATACGACCTGTGGGCCGAAAAGCGCGCCTGATCGTTAAAAACTGGAAAAGCCCTGCTTCTGGACAAGATGCGGGGCTTTTTTCGGTCTATCGTTTGGCCCAACAATGCAGATATCGGCAAGGGGCAGCGGGCATGAGGCAGCATTCGGTCATTCACACACCTAAGAGCAGCGATTACCCGGAGCTGGTGCGCATCTGGGAAGCTTCGGTGCGCGCCACCCACGACTTCCTGCCGGACAGCTACATCGTGTTACTCAAGGATCTGGTGCTGACCCGCTACCTGGATGCCGTGATGCTGATCTGCACAAAAGACGCCCGCCAGCGCATTACCGGATTTGCCGGGGTCGCGGCGGGCAAAGTGGAGATGCTGTTCATCGACCCGCAATACCGTGGCCAGGGCTTGGGCCGACAGTTGCTGCGCTACGCGGTGGAGTGCATGAACGCCGATGAGTTGGAAGTCAACGAACAGAACCCCCAGGCCCTGGGTTTTTACCTCAAGCAGGGTTTCGAGGTGATCGGACGCACGGAGCACGACGGCCTGGGCAAGCCTTATCCGTTGTTGCGCATGCGTTTGCGCCAGCTGCCGTCACAGGCGCGTCAGGGCTAAATGAAATGGGGTCGGGATTAACCGGCGCCAGGCAGGTACAATAGCCGCCCCCTTTTGTTACGGCCCTTGTCATGACTGACCCCATACGCCTCTCCAAACGCCTTATCGAACTGGTCGGTTGCTCCCGTCGGGAGGCCGAGCTGTTTATCGAAGGCGGCTGGGTCTCGGTGGACGGTGAAGTGATCGACGAACCGCAGTTCAAGGTCACCACCCAAAAGGTCGAACTCGACCCCGAAGCCAAGGCCACTGCGCCGGAGCCCGTGACCATCCTGCTGCACGCCCCGGCCGGCGTGGATGCCGACACGGCGATGGCGTCGATCAGCGCCGAAACCCTGTCGGACGAACATCGCTTCGGCAAGCGCCCGCTCAAGGGCCACTTCCTGCGCCTGAGCGCCAGCGCCGACCTGCAAGCCAAGGCCAGCGGCCTGCTGGTGTTTACCCAGGATTGGAAGATTCTGCGCAAGTTGACCGCCGATGCCGCCAAGATCGAGCAGGAATACGTGGTTGAGGTGGAAGGCGAGATGGTTGCCCACGGCCTCAATCGCTTGAACCACGGCCTGACCTATAAAGGCAAAGAGCTGCCGCCCGTCAAAGCCAGCTGGCAGAACGAAAACCGCCTGCGCTTTGCGCTGAAAAACCCGCAACCCGGGGTGATCGCATTGTTCTGCGAAGCGGTCGGCCTGAAAGTCGTGGCGATTCGCCGTATCCGCATCGGCGGTGTGTCCATCGGCAAGGTGCCCGTAGGCCAATGGCGTTACTTGTCCGGCAAAGAGAAATTCTAAGCCGCTCCTTTTTTTCGACAGCGCCCCACTGGGCGTTGTCCACCGTTGAAACCAGGATTGCCCACCATGATTCACAACGACGTATTGCGCAGCGTGCGCTACATGCTCGACATCAGCGACAACAAAATGGTCGAGATCACCAAGCTCGGCGGCATGGACATCACCAAGGATGACCTGCTGACCTACCTCAAAAAGGACGAAGAAGAAGGCTTCGTGTTCTGCCCGGACGAGGTCATGGCGCACTTTCTCGATGGCCTGGTGATCTTCAAGCGCGGCAAAGACGAAAGCCGCCCACCCCAGCCGATCGAAACCCCGGTGACCAACAACATCATTCTCAAGAAGCTGCGCGTCGCCTTCGAACTGAAGGAAGACGACATGCACGCCATTCTCAAGTCGGCCGATTTCCCAGTATCCAAACCGGAACTGAGCGCGCTGTTCCGCAAGTTCGGCCACACCAATTACCGCCCATGCGGCGACCAGCTGCTGCGTAACTTCCTCAAGGGGCTGACGTTGCGGGTGCGTGCCTAAGCCATGAATTACCCGGTCTCACCCGTGGGCTTCGTGCGTTCCTGCTTCAAGGAGAAGTTCGCCATTCCGCGCCAGCCGCAACTGGCGCCAGCGGCCCGGGGTGTGGTGGAACTGGTGGCACCGTTCGATCAGGGCGAGGCGGTACAAGGCTTGGAGCAGGTCAGCCATGTGTGGTTGCTGTTTCTGTTCCACCAGGCCCTGGAAGACAAGCCGCGCCTGAAGGTGCGCCCGCCGCGCCTGGGTGGCAATGCGTCCATGGGGGTGTTTGCCACCCGCGCAACCCATCGACCCAATGGCATCGGCCAGTCGGTGGTGAAACTGGACAAGGTGGAGCCCGGACGCTTGTGGATTTCCGGGATCGATTTGCTGGATGGCACCCCCGTGCTGGATATCAAGCCCTATGTGCCCTACGCCGACATCATCGACACGGCCACCAATGACATCGCCAGCGCTGCGCCGCCGTTGATTGCCGTGCAGTGGCTGAAGACGGCGCTGCAGCAAGCACAAGGCCACGCCCAGCGCCTTGGGGAACCATTAGTTGAGCTGATCGATCAGTGTTTGGCCCAGGACCCGCGCCCGGCCTACCAGACACCAGGGCCTGAACGTGAATACGGGGTGCGCTTCTGGGATGTGGATGTGCGCTGGCACTATCCCGAAGCGGGGGTGATTTGCGTATTGGAAGTGGTGCCCGCTAACTGAATAAGGCGCAAACGAAATGTGGGAGGGGGTAAGCCCCCTCCCACATTTTTTTACCGCAGTTACTTCTCGACGAATGCGCGCTCGATCAGATAGTCGCCCGGCTCACGCATGCGCGGCGAAACTTTCAAGCCGAAGCTGTTGAGCACTTCGCTGGTCTCGTCCAGCATGCTTGGGCTGCCGCACAGCATGGCGCGGTCGTCCTCTGGATTGATCGGCGGCAGGCCGATATCGCTGAACAGTTTGCCGCTGCGCATCAGGTCGGTCAGGCGACCCTGATTTTCGAAGGGCTCGCGGGTCACGGTTGGGTAGTAGATCAGCTTCTCACGCACGGCCTCGCCGAAGAACTCGTTCTGCGGCAGGTGCTCGGTGATGAACTCGCGGTAGGCGACTTCGTTGACGTAGCGCACGCCGTGGCACAGGATCACTTTTTCGAAACGCTCATAGGTTTCCGGGTCCTGGATCACGCTCATAAATGGAGCCAGGCCAGTGCCGGTGCTGAGCAGGTACAGGTGTTTGCCGGGCTTCAAGTCGTCAAGCACCAGGGTGCCTGTCGGTTTCTTGCTGATGATGATTTCGTCGCCTTCCTTCAGGTGCTGCAATTGGGAGGTCAGCGGACCATCCGGCACCTTGATGCTGAAGAACTCCAGATGCTCTTCCCAGTTTGGGCTGGCAATGGAGTAAGCGCGCATGAGCGGGCGGCCGTTGGGCTGTTGCAGGCCGATCATCACGAACTGACCGTTCTCGAAGCGCAAGCCCGGATCGCGGGTGCACTTGAAGCTGAACAGAGTGTCGTTCCAGTGATGAACACTGAGGACACGCTCGTGGTTCATGTTGCTCATGTACGGGGGACTCCTGGAAATGGGTCTGCACTAAATGTGAAGCGCGCAATTGCAGCGCATTCTAATGGCGGCGACAATATCTGTTAACTGAATTATTAAGATAAGGGTTATCGGTTATATCGATATGCGATTTACTCTCCGTCAACTGCAAGTCTTCGTCGCCGTCGCCCAGCAGGAAAGCGTTTCGCGCGCTGCTGGCCTGCTGGCCTTATCCCAATCCGCCGCCAGCACTTCGATCACGGAGCTTGAGCGTCAATCCAGCTGCCAATTATTCGACCGCGCCGGTAAACGCCTGAGCCTCAACGCTCTCGGCCGTCAACTGTTACCCCAGGCGGTGGCGCTGCTGGACCAGGCCAAGGAGATCGAAGACCTGCTCAACGGCAAGTCCGGCTTCGGTTCCCTGGCGGTCGGTGCCACCCTGACCATCGGCAACTACCTGGCGACCTTGCTGATCGGCAGCTTCATGCAACAACACCCCGAGAGTCAGGTGAAACTGCATGTGCAAAACACTGCGCATATCGTGCACCAAGTCGCGCATTACGAAATTGACCTGGGTCTAATCGAAGGCGACTGCAGCCACCCGGATATCGAGGTGCAGACTTGGGTAGAGGACGAACTCGTGGTGTTTTGCGCGCCGCAGCACCCCCTGGCCAGACGCGGCATGGCGAGCATGGACGAGTTGACCCATGAGGCGTGGATCCTGCGTGAACAAGGCTCCGGCACGCGCCTGACGTTTGACCAAGCCATGCGCCATCACCGCAGCGCGCTGAATATCCGCCTCGAACTGGAACACACCGAGGCGATCAAGCGAGCGGTGGAGTCCGGACTGGGCATTGGCTGCATCTCACGGCTGGCGCTGCGCGATGCGTTTCGCCGTGGCAGCCTGATGCCGGTGGAAACGCCGGATCTGGACCTTATGCGGCAGTTCTACTTCATCTGGCACAAGCAGAAATACCAGACCTCAGCGATGCGCGAGTTCCTGGAACTCTGTCGCGCGTTCACGGCCGGCGTGCAACGCAGCGACGAAATCGTGCTGCCGACCATTGCCTGAGGTTTAAATCAGGATGACGGCCCACACCAGGGTGATCATGGTCAGGGCCACGAATTGCGCGGCGCTGCCCATGTCCTTGGCGTTTTTCGACAAGGGATGCCGGTCCAGAGAGATGCGATCGATCGCCGCTTCCACCGCCGAATTGAGCAGCTCGACGATCAGCGCCAGCAGGCACACGGCGATCAGCAACGCACGCTCGACGCGGCTGACGCTCAGAAAAAAGCTCAACGGGATCAGGATCACATTGAGCAACACCAACTGACGGAACGCCGCCTCCCCGGTGAATGCCGCGCGCAGGCCATCCAGGGAATATCCCCCAGCATTGAAGATACGTTTGATACCGGTTTGACCCTTGAAAGGCGACATAGATGTAAGCAACTGAACCAAAGGAGTGGGGAAACTAGATCACGCGAAGTCAAAAAAGCGTGAATCGAAAACGGCTTAATGCTGCGTAATTGACTCAAGTTGTTGCAAAAGCAAGGCCGCCTGGGTGCGCGTACGCACGTTCAGTTTGCGGAAAATCGCCGTGACATGGGCCTTGATTGTGGCTTCCGAGACTTTCAGCTCGTAGGCAATTTGCTTGTTCAACAAACCTTCACAGACCATGGTCAAGACCCGGAACTGTTGGGGTGTCAGGCTGGCTAGGCCCTCCTGTGCGGCCTTGGCCTCGGCAGAGACATTGATGGTTTCCGAGGCTTGCGGGGGCCACGAGACGTCACCGTCCAGAACGGCACGCACTGCGGCTTGAATCTGCTCCATGGAGCTAGACTTGGGAATAAATCCACTGGCGCCAAACTCTCTTGAGCGCACCACCACATCGGCCTCTTCTTGGGCAGAGACCATCACCACTGGAATCTGTGGGTACTGTCCGCGTAGCAGCACCAGCCCGGAGAAACCGTATGCGCCCGGCATGTTCAGGTCGAGCAGCACAAGATCCCAGTCGGTTTTGTCGGTCAGATGGGTTTCCAGCTCAGCAATACTGGCCACTTCGACCAGGCGGACATCCGGGCCTAGGCCCAGCGTCACCGCTTGACGCAACGCACTGCGAAACAGCGGGTGGTCGTCGGCTATCAGGATTTCGTATGTGGCCATTGATTAAATGATCCTGTTTTTATGGGAGCCCCGATGGGTTCAGGGTTCACCAATGCACAAGGCGGTGGCCAGGCAGCCATCGCCAGAGGGCGTGCTCGACGTGAAACGACGTCGATAATCCATGCTGGCACCTCAATCGGCGCCCAGCATGCCCAGCGTAGCCTGGGGGGTCAAGCACTACGCCCACGGGCATTTTAGCGGGTTGCAGGGATAAGGTGCCATCATGCAAACGTCGTCTGGCTAAAGCTCCGGTATATAGGGCGCAAGGCGCGCGTGAACAGGGTCCGCCAGATCCAGTGGCAACTGAAACTTGGCCGCCAGGTAGTGGGTACTGAATACATCGAGGTAGGCGTCCAAGACTTCACTGGCGGCGCCATCGTCAGCCAACTCCAGGCACAGGGCCGCAACTTCGGCGGTGCAAAAGTGATCATCGCGTTTGGAGCGGCGCAGCTTATAGCGTGACAGTTGCTCAGGCGCCAGGCTCAACACCGGCAGATGTTCCAAGTAAGGGCTCTTGCGGAACATCTTGCGCGCCTCGCTCCAGGTGCCGTCCAACAAGATGAACAACGGACGCTTGCCCTCCTCCACCGTGACGGCACTGACGACACGCTCCGGCGCCACGAACTCGCCGGGAAACACGATATAGGGCTGCCACTGCGGATCGGCCAACAAGGTGAGCAACCCTGCATCGACCTCGGTACGCGACCACGCGAACGCCGTGGTGTCATCGATCACATCGGCGATCAGCCAGCCGGTATTGCTGGGCTTCATCGGCTCAACATCATGCATCAACAGGCACATGGCGGACCTGGCTGCGACCTTGGGTCGCCAGGCGCACAGGCAATATTCGGGAATGACCCGGCAGCCGGGGCAACGCTCAGCGCGGGAGCCGCGATTGACGAAAGGTTTGATGGCGCGCGCCAGGCGCTGAGTGCGCAGGCGGGAGACGGCGTGGCTCATCGCATGCGCCGTAGAAACGGGAAAATCGACACGGGGTCACTCAAGATCGGTTGAAGTGGCCGCAGTTTACCAGCGATACGCCTGGCTGTAGCGGCAAGGCCTCACCTATAATCGCGCGCCACTGAACGCACAGCGCAGTGGCGGGTCTATGCACCTGTAACCGAATCAGGAGAATTTCATGCTGCGTTCCATGCTGCGTCTTGTCGCCCCATCCGTCGCGCTTGCGCTGGTTTTGCCCATGGGCGCCCACGCTGCCTCGCTGCTGGAGGCGCAAATGAACAAGAAGCTGCAAAGCGTTGCCGCCGAGAGCAATAAAGGCCTGCCGCGGGAAATCGACGAAAAAACCCTGGAAGTGGCCTACACCGTTGAAGGTATGCAGCTGATCGACCACCTGAGTGTGCTGCCCGACCGTGCCGAACAGATGCGCGCCAACCCCAAGGCTGTCTACTTCCAATTGGGCCGCAGCGTCTGCACAAACCCCGGCTACCGCGAGTTGATGGCCAAGGGCGCCGTGATGCGCTATGAAATCACCGAGAACAAGAGCAACCGCCCTGTGGCATCGGTGAAGTTCGCAGAAGCGGACTGCCCAGCCCCGACGAAGAAGAAAAAGTAAATTCGGCTTTATCCCCGCGCTGCGGTCCCGTGGCGCGTACTCCCCCTTTGCAATTGTTTCCCGCCAGCCCCCCTCTGATCAACCAATAAGCGGTTGCCAGCCAAGGCTTTTTCGGCCCATGATCGAGTCATCTCAAACACCCTTGCGTAACGGTTTCCATACCGTCCTGTAACATTTTCAGGGCACAAGAGGGTTTCCCTACTGCGACTTGCAGTGCAGAGGTTTTTAAATCACTAGGAACATACAGAGCGCGCTTTGCCGACTGGCAAACAGGTGCAATGCCTAAGGCATGCAGCGACACATGCAGTGTCGTGACCGCCGGACGATCACTCGCCGCCGGCCCAACCTCTGTGAATAAGGAGACGTTGAATGCCTTACCAACCGAATGACAGCTTGATACGACATTTTGAAGAACACGGGCCCGAGCTCACACAGCAAGTCGAAGCTCAGCTCCAACAGATCGCCCCCAACAGCCCGAACAGCCCCCTGTATCGCGACATGATCCTTACCGTGCTGCGCATGGCCCAAGACGACCGCGACCGTTGGAACGCCAAAATAACCCTACAGGCCATCCGCGAATTGGACCACTCGTTCCGGGTTCTGGAACAGTTCAAGGGGCGACGCAAGGTCACCGTATTCGGCTCGGCACGCACTCCGGTAGAAAGCCCGTTATATGCCTTGGCTCGCGAGGTGGGCACCGCCTTGGCGCGCTCCGATCTGATGGTGATCACTGGCGGTGGCGGCGGCATCATGGCGGCAGCACACGAGGGTGCTGGCCTGGAGCATAGCCTGGGGTTCAATATCACCTTACCGTTTGAACAGCACGCCAACCCCACCATCGATGGCACTGAAAACCTGCTGTCCTTCCACTTCTTCTTTACCCGCAAACTGTTCTTCGTCAAAGAAGCCGATGCGCTGGTGTTATGCCCAGGCGGTTTCGGCACCCTGGACGAAGCGCTGGAAGTATTAACGCTGATCCAGACCGGCAAGAGCCCGCTGGTGCCGGTGGTGTTGCTGGATGCGCCCGGCGGTGGGTTCTGGCAAGGCGCTTTGGACTTTATCCGCAATCAGTTGGAGGCCAATCGCTACATTCTGCCGACCGATCTCAAGCTGGTTCGGTTGGTGTACAGCGCTGAAGAGGCCGTGGACGAAATCAATCAGTTCTACGCCAACTTCCACTCCACACGCTGGCTCAAACGGGAGTTTGTGATGCGCATGAACCATCCGCTCAGCGAACAGGCCTTGGCGCATCTGCAGACCGAGTTCGCCAGCCTGCGTTTGAGTGGCGAGTTCCAGCAACTGGCTTACACCGGGGAGGAACATGATGAGCCGAAATTCAGCCATTTGACGCGATTGGTGTTCAATTTCAACGGGCGAGATCAAGGCCGTTTGCGAGAGTTGGTGGACTACATCAACCTGCCAGAGAACTGGGCCCATGCCCAGGGCACGGCGCAGCAGCGAGTGACACCGGAGCCAGCGTGAATTCAGAAACGCAAAAAGGCCCGCTATCTTCATAGCGGGCCTTTTCGGCTGTATTGGGAGATCGTATTGAGCGGCCAGGGGTTATGTAGCCGTTCGCCGGAACGAATCTGCGTTACTCAGTCGTCCATCTCTCGACCGCTGAGCAAACGGCTGATCATATCCATTGAGAACCCGCGATAGCTCAGGAATCGACCTTGTTTCGCACGTTCCTTGGCATCAATCGGCAGATGACCAGAGAACTTGCGACGCCAGGTATCCTCCAGTTGCGACTGCCAGTTGATATCGCACTCACGCAAAGCAAGGTCGATATCGCTACGCTGCAAACCGCGCTGGCTCAGTTCTTCGCGAATTCGTGCAGGACCGTAGCCGGACCGGGCTCGGTAGGAAACAAAACTTTCCAGGTAACGGGATTCGGAAAGCAGGCCCTCCTCCGTCAAACGGTCGAGGGCGGCTTCGATCATCTCGGGCTCTGCGCCGCGCTGGCGCAATTTACGCGTCAGTTCGACTCGACCATGCTCGCGGCGAGCGAGCAGGTCCATTGCAGTGCGCCTAACGGCGACGAGTGTATCCAGTACAACAGTCATCGTTTGCTTCAGATGTCGGTGTCGGCTTCTTCCATCTCGTCAACCGGTTCACGGTTGGCGGCAGCTTTCACGTCTGGCGCGGCAGTCAGCAGCTTGTCGCGAATTTGCTTCTCAAGCGCAGCGGCGATATCAGGATTATCCGCCAGGAACTTGGCCGAGTTGGCCTTGCCCTGACCGATCTTGCTGCCGTTGTAGGCATACCAGGCGCCGGATTTCTCGACGAAGCCGTGCAACACGCCCAGGTCGATCATCTCGCCGTTCAGGTAGATGCCCTTGCCGTAGAGAATCTGGAATTCGGCCTGACGGAAAGGTGGAGCTACCTTGTTCTTCACCACTTTGACGCGGGTTTCGCTACCGACAACCTCGTCGCCTTCCTTCACTGCGCCAGTACGGCGGATATCCAGACGGACCGAAGCGTAGAACTTCAACGCGTTACCACCTGTGGTGGTTTCCGGGCTACCGAACATCACACCGATCTTCATACGGATCTGGTTGATGAAGATCACCAGGCAGTTGGCGTTCTTGATGTTACCGGTGATTTTACGCAGCGCCTGGGACATCAGACGGGCTTGCAGACCCACGTGCATGTCACCCATTTCGCCTTCGATTTCAGCCTTGGGTACCAGGGCCGCCACGGAGTCGACCACGATCACGTCGATGGCATTGGAGCGCACCAGCATGTCGGTGATTTCCAGGGCCTGCTCACCGGTGTCCGGCTGGGAAACCAGCAGGTCGTCAACGTTGACGCCCAGCTTGCCGGCGTATTCTGGATCCAGGGCGTGTTCGGCATCGACGAACGCGCAGGTGGCGCCCATTTTTTGAGCCTGGGCAATCACCGACAGAGTCAGGGTGGTTTTACCGGAAGATTCAGGACCATAGATTTCAACGATACGGCCTTTTGGCAGGCCGCCAATGCCGAGTGCGATGTCCAGACCCAGAGAGCCAGTGGAAATAGCCGGGATCGCCTGACGGTCGTGATCGCCCATACGCATTACGGCACCCTTGCCGAATTGACGTTCGATCTGACCCAGGGCCGCAGCCAAGGCTTTCTTCTTGTTGTCGTCCATTAAAGTCCTCACGTAATCAATAAGGCCTGACGGCCAACACCTGTATAAGTAGACAGTATTGTTCCACAAAGATCGGAGATCGCCTACCCCTGTTTTTCTATTTCTACTGCAGCTCGTCGCAACAAGCCCTCCAGCGCGGCCTTGACCGTTTGTCGGCGGACCTCGTCACGGTTGCCCTTGAAGTGCTCGCGCTGCGCCGTAACCTCATCCCCCACGCCGAACGCCAGCCAAACGGTACCCACCGGTTTTTCCGGCGAACCACCATCCGGCCCTGCCACGCCACTGACCGCGACGGCGAATCGCGCCAGACTTTTCTCCTGGGCGCCGCGCACCATCGCCTCCACCACTTCCTGACTCACGGCCCCTACTTTGGCAAACAGCTCGTCGGGAACATTCAACTGTCGAGTCTTCTGCCGGTTGGAGTAGGTGACATAACCGGCCTCGAACCAGGCTGAACTGCCGGGAATCCGCGTAATAGCCTCGGCAATGCCGCCACCTGTACAGGACTCTGCCGTGGTGACATGTGCATTGAGCACCTGCAGGCGGCGGCCCAGTTCAGCGGCAAGTTGAGTGATCTCGTTCACGGTCGTCTCCTGGAGTGGGCGGGCGTTCGCCTACCCTACAGGAGCCGATCGCGCACGCAAGCCACAGGCTGCATCAAGATGCTAACGGGCGATGGTTTGCACGTAGGCCTGGCACGCTCGTAAGGCAATCAGGGCGTTATCGCCGTCGTCGGTGATGGCGATAATTCGCTGAGCATGCGCCGGGTCAAGTCGGGCTCGCGGGGCTGCATGAACCAGGCCGCTGGCGGTGGTGGGGGCTGGCACTGCACGACCGTTGGCGGGGTCGCGGGTGTCGAGAAGGACTGACAACCGCACATCAGCAGTGGCCAGGCGATCACGCAAAGCAGCCTGATGACGTTGTGCATCGCTTAACTCCTGCGCGTGTTGTTGATCGTTGGCGCTGAGCTTCTGCTCCAGGGCCAGTCGCTTGTCGTGTTCGGCCTGTTGTTGACGCACGGCCAACTGGTGTTGTTGATCGAGCTCCCGGGCATGTATCGTCGCCAACCGTTGGATCTGCGCCTCATACCGCCAGACCTGCACCTGCCAGGCCAGCCCCGCCGCCATCGCCACCAGCAGGAAATAGCCGAGCAAACGGTAGGACGTTAAGAACCGCATAACACTGCCTTCGCCCGCGCCCACAGCTGCATGCGCTGCTCCAGACCATTGAGCCCACCATTGATGCGGCGCGTAATCGTGGTGAATTGATCCTTGTCGGCCAACGCGTTCAGACCATTGCTTGCCCAATACCAAGCCGCCGACTCACACGCCCACCGGGGCTGCTCAAGCAGTTCAGGCTGTGCCAACAGGCGATCGTCGCCGAATAGCGCCCGACTGCACGTCATATAGTTTCGACGGCCGGTAAGCTGGATGAGCCCCCTGCCCCGATACTTCTGACCGTCACCGTCCGCTTCGGGCGTATTGCCCAGGCGCGCAGCCAAGCTGCCGGTGTCGTATTTGCTCAGGTATTGGTGGCTGCCCAATTCGCGCAGGTATTGCAGCTCGCCGGATTCGTGAGCGATCTGAGCGAGAAAGGCAGCGATGCGTTGGGGGGTGTCGATAGCGTACCGTTCCATCGCAGCATTTATGGCGGGCAAAAAAACACCCGCTACGAGGCGGGCTGCTGGCATGACGTGAACAAGTTGGGCAAGCGTAATCAGCATGGTTTCTACTCTGTAAGAAGGTCTAGATCGACAACCCGCCCGCCACAATCGAACTGCGATACCCCGTCGTCGGGTCACCCACATGGGTCACTTGGGTGATCGACCAGCGCCCTTGCATATAGGACGGCCAGCTCTCATCCAGCAGCAGCAACCCTTCAGCGGCGAGCAGCGGGTTGCCTGGACAATCGATCTGTAATTTCAAACCTTCACGGCCCACGCGCCGCAGTTCTCCTTCGGCCACAGCGCGGGCTTCGGCTTCGTTCTGGCAGCGTTGGCGCAAGGTTTTGAACGGCGCAATGCCGACTTGCACGACGTGCTGTTTGCCCCCGGCGGCATCCCACCAGGTCACACGGCACCCCATGTACTTAGAGCGCGATTGTTCGTCGAGCCTGGCTGTGATGAACGCTTGGTCACCGGGCCGGTTGTCCTGGGTCACGGATAACGTCACATCCGGCAGAGGCTGGCCGGAAAGGGAGTGAACCTTGCCGGCTTCCGCCAACACATACAGTTCGTTGATCGGTTTTGTGATGGCGCTATAGCGATTGGCCAGGCGCGTGATAAACGCCATGTCGCTTTCGTTGGATTGATCGATATGGGGAATCGGAATGCCTTCCAGCGCCGGTGCCACCCGGGGTGAATAGCCATGCCGGCTGACTAACTGACGAAACAGCGCGCCCAGGGTGGTAGGCCCGTAACTGGCGGAGCGACGCTGCCGGTAATGGCTGGGGTCCGCGGCACTGAAAGGTGCGGCTGTGGCGACGATCATCAAGCGCATCGGAAACAGCACCGGGGTTCGCCGCGTGATGACGAATTCGCCCTTCTCCACCAGGCCCGACTCCTGATAGCCGACCCGCATGCCGATCTTGCCGCTCAAGCTCGGCAACCCTTCCAGGCCCTCGGTATTGAGCGTGAGTTCCAGTCGGTCGGTCTGGATACCGGCGGCATCGGTATGGCTCCAGTGCATCAACCGTTGGTTAAGCAATGCCGCATTGGCACCGTAGAACTCAACGACCGGGGTGAATCCCTGTGTCATATGGCCTCCTCAATCCCAGGCCGAAATCGGCCGCAAAGCCGCTGGCCGGGCGTGCAACTCCGGCACCACCACCCACACGCCCGCCGGCAATACCGGCCCGTGCTCGGCCAGTTCGGGGTTCAGGCGCCAGAGGGTTTCTTCAGCAGCGTCGTCACAGCGCCCCAACTCGCGGTACAGCAGCAGGTTGACTGAATCCCCGGCAATACTTCGCACTCTACGCATTGACGAACTCCTCCAATTCAAGGCTCCAGGACATGACCATGGCGGTGCCGTCGTCGATCACATGGCTTTGGTTTTCCACCACGGCGTTGATGCGCCACAGCCCCCAGTTCCGGCCGATCCCGTCGACCAGCGGCAGCGGTGCCCGCGCATTCTGCAAGGCGCGTAACTCGTCCAGGCGCTGCATACCTACGGCGTACATTGCCGTGCCGCCGAACGTGAGTTTCTCCAGAGCCTGACCGCTCTGACGGGACTGCGGCTTGCTGGCAATGATTTCCAGGTTGCTCCAGCCCCCGTAACTGCTGTGGGTGAGCGTGGCGTAGGCAAAACCTCGTGAGAGACCAAAGATAAAATCGCCCAATACCATCTGTTGTCGCATCAATCACCTCCGGGGTCGGCCAATGCCGCGTTGCGTCGAATACCGAGGGAATCGGTCACCATGGGCATGCATTGGAATTGCAGGGCCTGGAGCACTTGGTTGACCACTTGCTGGGCATCGGCGGGGTTGACGCCAGTGATCTGGATGCTCGGCGAGATCGTGACCTGGATGTTGTCGGTGCGAGCACTGTTGAGTTCCTTGCTCAAGGCATTCGGCGCGGGCAAGCGATCACTTGAACTGAACAGTTTGTCACCGAGCCAACTGCCCGCTTCGCTGCCCAGCAAGCCACCGATTGCACCACCGACGGCGGTACCGATACCGGGAAAAACCAGCGTGCCAAGTGCAGCCCCGGCCGATGCGCCAGCCCAGGCGCCACCGGCGGTGCTCAGGCCACTGCCAACGGCTTTTGCATCGCCCTGGCGCACGCCTTGCACGACGGCCATCGCGGTGTCGACGTACTTCAGCGGGCCCAGCCTGCGCACGACGGATGATTCCAGTCGGGTCGCGGCGCCAGCCAGGCTCGAAGGGGCCGCTGTGCGTGGAGCAATCGTCGAGGCATTGAACCCCAGGCGCGGACCTTCGAAGACCTTGCTTACCTTCTCGAAGAGGCTGCGCACCGTGGCGAACAAACTCAAAGAGGTTCGGGGGGGACTGCGCCTTGACTTCATGAACGTAGGCTTGCCTGGCCCTCTCTTCCCAGATGACTTGTTGGGCCCATAACGCTTACGCCCCCGCAGCGCCTCGCTGACACCCGCGCAGCAAGCGTCACCGCCCTTGCCGGCCCCCTGAAATACCGCGCCGATGCGGGGGATCTTGCCCAAGGTCGCTTCAAGCACCTTGTCTGAAACCTTGGTTCTGAACGAATCCGCCAAGCCTTCAACGGCCCACTTGAGCAATTGAGTGGCGGAGGATTCGGCAGGCTTTGTTTCTTCCGGCGTTTTCTTCGTCTCACTGGCCGCGGGGCTAAGGGCCGGGGCGGTCAGGGCAGCGCCGGTGATGAACAACGTCGTGTTGAGCGTCTCCAGCGTCTCGCGCAACCGCACCTGCTCCAGGGTCAACGCATTCAGGTCCACGCTGACGGTAACCAGCGCCGAGCTGAGCGTCGATTGCGGTGATGGAGCCTCGCGTTCAGGCGCGGCCAAGCTTGCAGAGAACGGTGCGAGCACACTGCCCAGATCCGCGTCACCGAGCATCCAGCGGTTGTCTTGCACCGCGAGCCGGGTCGCATATTGAGTCTCTTGCATCTCGCTTTACTCCTGTTTAACCCCAAGGCGAGTGATCGCAATGTCGTAGCGGCGCAGTGCTTTTGCGGCGTCCCAGTCGAGAATTTCCGCTTCGTTTACCGAGTAAATCAGCGGCACCACATCGAGGATCACGTCGATGTCGCGTTCCGAAAGAAGTCCGCCGGTTGATTTAAAAAATCGTCGATGCGCTCCTGCAATTCTGTCCAGTCCGGCACGGTCAACCCCGCGAGATCCGGGATCATCAAGCCGGTGCAATGGGCAGTGATGAACTCGGCGCGTTCTTTGTTGGTGGCGAGTTTTTTCATCACTTTGGTGGCGCGCAGGGCGGGCATTTCCAGGGGCAGTTCATTCAGGGTTCGGCCGGCTGCGTCCAGGGGCAATAGCAGTTGGATGGGCAGGTCGTGGGACGACTGCTGAGGTTCGTTGAGAAAGAATGAAGCAGGTCGCGTCGACATCTCGTGTACGTACTGAGCGATAGACACGTAGTCCGGGCGCTTGAGCTGGTCGAGTTCTTTTTCCGACAGGCCGGTGGCGAGTTTCGCCAGTTCAAAGAACTGATCGTCCTCGTCGTCACCGGCCCGGGCCAGCGCGTCTTTTTGCGCGGCGTAGTACAGCGGTTTGAGTTGCACCTGCTCGATCGTCGCGCCGGTGTCGGCGGTGATTGCAGACAGCAACCTATGCAGCGGTGGCATCCAGGCCATGGGGCAATTCCTTGTTCAAGCAAGGGGCGAGCGCACCCGCCCCCAGGGGTTTAAGGCATCAGCACAGCGCGGCGCGCATCGCCCAGGATGTCGACGCCGTTGAGCACGAATTTTTGGGTGCGCACATCGATGTCGATCACCGGGATGCCGTTTTCCAGTCGGTTGTAGGTGCGGCAGGACAACTCCAGCGTGGTGAGCGCCTTGTCGCCCATCTTCAGCTTCGCTTCATCCAGGGATTTGAGCTTGCCGCCGACGGTGTGGTAGGTGAAATACGTCTTGCCGTCCTGGTCCTGACCGGCTTCACGTACGTTGAGCAGGATGTCGTCACCCATGCGCACGCCCAGCGCCAGCATGATTTCAGGACCGGCACCCTGGAGGACCAGCGTGGCATTGAGCACCTTGCCGCTCTTGGCCATTTCCTCGGCGATAAAGCGCCCACCGGACATGGGTTCCATGTCGAACTCGATCTTCGGCGGGGTGAACTCTTCCACGGTCGCGGACAACGGCAGGCCTTGGAGGGTGGCCGCAATGGCCTGTCTGACTCGGTTGGTAAACATTAGAGAACGTCCTCCAGGAACTGCTCGATGATTTCATCGCGGGCGTTGAGTTGATAAATCATGTGTTCGTTGGGCGCGTAGCGGCCATAGTCGATGACGATGAACCAGGTGCCGTTTTTGTACTTCTCGACACTGTTCAACTCCGGGTGCAGGTACACGCTGGCGCCGGGAATGGTTTCGTCGGCGACCAGGGTTTGCAGCCAGTCGTTGATGCGCTTGACCTCCTGATCCATGAAGGACTTGGTGAGGTTCTTGGCCATGGCTTTCTGGCCGGCCTTGACCAGTTTGCGGCTGATGGCATCTTCCAGGCCGACATAGCTGATGAATTTGCCGGTGATGGAACGGTTACCCAGCAACGAAAAGCCGCCGAGGATGGTGCGCGCGTAGTAGCTCACGCCATAACGGTTGAGCAGGTCGCCTTCGGTGGAGGTGTCGAGGATGTTGTACTCGACCACGCGGGAAACGTCCTCGGCGAACGTCACCTGATTACCCGGGCTCTCCCACTGCTTGACCTTGGCCAGCGCGGCGATCGCCAGAGACGACGGCGACAGAAACACGTTTTTCTTCGCCGCCTTGGAGTACACCGACGGCATGTTGTGCACCAGCAGGCAGCGGTCGAAACCCAGGTCGGCGCCGCCCAGTTCGCCGCTATAGGCCACTTGGTCGGCGACGCTGGCATCTTTGCCGTCGAGCACGACACGCGCCTTGATGCGCTTGCCGAACGAGGCAAACTCGCCGGCCACGGCCTTGGTGCCAGTGAAGCCGGGGGCGCCGATGATGGTCAGGTCTTCAGGCACGCTGGCGAGTGCGGCCAGGCCCAGTTTGCGGCCGGTGACCGGGTCGTTACCGCCGATCACATTGTTGAGCGTATCGGCCGCAGTGGCGCCCTCTTCGACGATCACCACGTAGACCGGCACCTTCACCACTTTGAGAATCTGGTAGACGGCGTGGAACAACGTGCCCGACTCGGCACCGGTGGTGTCCAGCAGCGCCTGGGTGCTGAAGCTATTGATGCGAAACGGCGAATTTTTTGGAATTGACGCATGGGCGTTCGGCGCGGTGCCGACCAGACCGATGACGTTATCACCCAGGCCACCCATGGCCTCGGGGGATTCGGTGGCATTGACGGTAATACCGTTGTGCTCGAAGTTCAGAACCTCAGCCATGGTTATTCAGCCTTCTTGGGGGTGGAGTTAAGGACGTTGGTCAGTTCCAGACGGCCAGCGGTGCGCAGGGCGGATGCTTCGACGTCCAGCAGTTCCAGTTCCTGGCCAACGGTGGACCAATGGCCGCCTCCGGTAGGGAATGGGATGAGGACGGTGTAGGTTTGGCGGGTAGGCATAGGTGGGTTTCTCCGGGTTGAGAACGCCAAAGCCCCTTGAGGAGGGGCTTTGGGGAGGCGAAAAAAACCGCTTTCGCGGTGGCTATTTCAGAAAGGTGGGCTTTTCAGGCCATGCCACGATGAATGGATCTCCAACATTTTGCGGAACATCCCGCAAAGCTCTCCGGTAATTTGCAACCTGAATACGTTGCTCATCATTAAGGGGGCTGTCCTGAACTTGGGTATAATCCGTTTCGCTCAACAGTTGATCTCGACGGACTCGGATACATGCCCATTCCAAGAGTTCCAAACCTGCCTTGCTAAGGATACGCGACGGAACAGTTTCTGCAGAAAATTCGCTCATTTAGAAAACCACCGTTGGAGAAAGAGAAAGTTTAGACTTTAATTCGCCCACACTAATCGAATGGTAATGACCAATCTGCATAGTATCAATTCGCAAAGATGTCACATATACATTAGGAATCTTTATGCGACAGATCGCATTACCCGCAGTATCCGCATAAATAGCTGGCTCAAACTTTCCAAAGCATGACTGATTGATAACTGCTCTCTGAGGCGAGTAAACGTAACCTGCAAATGTCTCATCCAACACTAAAGAGCTACCGTAACTATAGCCACGAATATTCAGCCAAAACATCTGATCATCGGTATTAATGGAAAACGGCAGTTTGAAATGAGCGTACACATTCAATGACGACCCGAGATCCGTTGCAACCAGCCCTCCAGCAGCGCCAACATCGTAAGGAGCACCAGTCCCCCAAATCATGCCTTGAAAGACACTCATCAGAAGTGTCCCCGGCTCACCAATGGCACCAACGACATCTTTTAACGCTCGAAACTGATCAAACTCTGCACGCGCCTGATTCATTCTCGCGTCGATAGCATCAATTTTTCCATTCACGGCATTTGTCAGATTATTTGAAGCCTGAACCAAGTTAGCTATTTGCGTTTCCGTACTCAAAATAGTAGCTCCTTTTTACCACTTTAATGCCTCGACGCACTCTTACCGAATGACAAATCGCGAGACCAAATAAGTTATCCAACACTTAAACTATGCCCGGCCGAGTTCTCCAACACGAAATAGCAAACCTAGATGCCGAGCCATATTGTCGATATTGGCAGTAGCGATCACTGCCAACTCATTAGCAATAAGAACGTTCAAGCTTTCAGTCCCCACCACAATCACCACGCTATCCCCCGGCAACGGCGAAACATCCAGCGTGAACTTCTGCAGCACCCGAGCCGCCGCCGCTTTATACGTCAACAACTTGCCTGCTACGGAATACACCGCCAACAGCGTCCCACTGGAGAGATAAAAGCCAAACTCGCCAATTTCATATTCCCCGTCGCCGTCAAACAGCGCGGCCATCCTGAGTTGGTGATTGCCCAGGTCTTCGTAATCCACGATGGCGACCCGTTGGCGTTCGTCGCGCAAGGCCACTTCGCTGCCGTCCGGGTTGTAGCGGCCGGTGCCGGCGCCAATGTGGGTGATTTCACCTTTCAAACCCTGGTTCTTTGCCTGCAGCACTTCATCCAATCCCTTGGCGGTGAAGCGCACCAGGCGCGTAATGTCATCTGTCATGGCTGCGCCCTGAGGTCGTAGTCGTTAATGGTGTAGTGCAGGACTGCGCCGGTTTGGGTAAGCCGGGCGCCCAGCACTGTTTCGGGTAGAGCGCCCCGCAGGGAAAACTCACTGTCACTCAACGGCGGGTCGAGCGCGCTGCTGATCGAAAGGCCGCCCAAGGTCTCGTGGACAATGGTGATGGTGGCCTGATCACGCTCGCTCTTGGCCGCGTTGATACGCCGAATCAGCCGGTTGTGGTCACCGCTGGACCAACTGCGCCCCACAATAGCCTGCACGTCAAAGGTGTACGGCACGCCCAGCGGCCGCTGCTGATACCAGGCACTGATATTGGGCGTAAAACCCAAAGACTCCACCGCATGGTTCAACGCCTTGGGCGTGCCCGCTTGACGCTGAATCTGCCAGGAAAGCCCCACGGTAAGGCGTTTTTCCGTTTCGCTGGCTTGGGTATTCCATTCGCTGACACCCCGGTCGGCGGCCAGGTACGGCAGAAATTCGACGGGGGTTTGCAGCGGGTTCATCAGCGCGGGAAACGGCGGTACGACGCGGTCCAGCAGGGTGCCGAAGCCCAGGTCCAGGGCTTTCTCCAGTGCTGAGCTATTGGCCGGCAACAGGCTCGCTTTGCTTTCACTCATAGCGTGCGCACCTCCACCTCGACACCGGTGCAATAAGGGGCCTGGAAGGCTGTGGTGATGATCGGTTCCAGAGGTTCGAGAATCTGCAACTGCGCCGCGCCCGCACTGTGAATGGCGTAGTCGATCCAACTGGGGTCGACGCGTCCTTCGAGGCGATGGCAGGAGTCGGCGTAGGTTTGCAGCAGGCGTTGAGCCGCCACTTGGGTCAACCCGGAATCCGGCCCGGCGTTGATCTTGGCCACGACGCGGATTTTGTACGGCAGGATCTGCGCACTCTGCACGCTGACCAGATCGGTTTCCGGCCTTACATCCGGCCGTGCGAAATGTCGTCGCACGCCGTCAAGCAATTCGGCGGATGCGCTGCCGTCGCCCTCCCTGGACAGTACCGTGACCATGACTTCGCCTGGAGCGGTGCGCCGCGCATTGCCATCCTTGACTTGGGCCGCGTAGCCGTCCGGGTCGAAGGTGTAGCTGACCGTAACCACGCCGGGAGTGGCGCTCTGCACCTTGACCGACGGCCGTTCACCCAGGGTGAAGACCTCGCGTCGATACTGCATCCGCGAGCCTGCCGCCGGTGCATGGGGTGCCAGGTAGTAGCGCAGACGGGCATCGTCGTCGCTTTCCAGAATGGGTGGTATCGGCGGGAATGCGGCCGGGTCGCCAGGGTCGAGTACTTGGCGCTCCAGCCCCATGTCGGCAAGGCGTGCATCCAAGTTGCTGCCGGTTGCCCACCACGCCAGCATCTGCTTGATACGGGCGTTGTACTTGCGTTCATGGGTTTGCAGGCGTACGCAAAACGCTTCCAGGGCCAGGGTCAATAATTCGCTTTCATTGTCCAGACTGGCCTTGAGTTTGGGCGCGCTTTGCGGCGCACGGGTGGCCACGTAATCGATGACGAACGCCTTGAATTCCGCCAACAATGGCTCGAACGCCTCCACGGCAATAAGCGCCGGCTCCGCCAGTTGGTTCTGGCCGGGGATCAACATGCTCATGTCACGACCTCGAAGGTTTGTTGACGGTTTTTCCAGGTGCCGGCAAAACGCAGCAACAAACCAGCGCCTTGCCGCGTGGCGACGATGACCTCGGGTTGAAAATCCGCGATGCCATTCTGGGTGTTGTAGAACGCGTGCGCGGCATGGCTCTGGGCGAGGATCAGCAGGTCGTCGCCCAGGTTCTGACCAAGCAGCTGCGGGATCATCGAACCGTACAGCGGGCGCTTCTGGCGAGTGCCTATGGGAGTGGTCAGCGCTCGGGTGGCGCGCTGTACGAACTGCAGCCAGTCATCCACGGCTGCCCCGGTGTTTCTATCGATTCCGAGCATGGCAAATCCTTATGCGCTGCTGATCACACGGCCCTGGTGATCCACCACCGGGCCACTTAAATGCACCCCGCCGGCATCCAGCCGCAGGCCGGTAGCCCCCAATTGCAGGGCGATGCTGTCGGCCGTCAGTACCAGGCTGGCGGCGCCGACCTGTGCGACGACCTGCTCCCGTGAGCCCGTGACGGTGGTGGGTCCGTTGCGCCAATTGAACAGGTGAGTGGCATCGTCGTAATCGCTTTGCGTGCCGTCCTGATAAAGGCGACGCGTCAACGTCGCCACACGGGAGACAGGCGGAAACTGACTACTATTGAGGCCGAACAAGGCCACGGACTGCGTCCCCCCTTCTCCACCTGCATAGTTGAGCAGCAGGCATTGCTCGCCCACAGATGGGATGCGGGTTTCCGTCTGCGCACCGGCGCTGGGGTTGAAAAAATGAATGGCCGGGGTGAGCAAATCTCCATGCCGAACCTTGCATGTGTGGCTGGCGGCATCGACTTCCTCACATACGCCAATCCGACAAAAACTGTCGGCACGGCGGTACAGGTCTTCGAGCTGGGCCTCCATTTGCGCCAGGCGCTCGATGATCGGCCCCAGTTGCATGCGTAGTAACGCGTCGAACATGGCCTACTCCTGCAGAGGTCGATATTGATCGGGATCATCGATATTCGAGACTTCCCAGGTGTAGGCAAACATCGGTTTACCCGTAGGATCTTCGAGCAGCGGCGGCCCCAGATAGAGCGTTTGAATGAAGGACACCGTCCAGGTGTCGTAGTCCGTTTCGCTGGAGCCCAGAACGGAGGGTGCTGCCACAATGGCCATGGGCAGGTCGCATTGTTCGGCCGGCAGCCCCCAGCGGTTGTCTAGGGCCAGATCCATTAGTTGGCTGGCCAAGTCGCAGGCGTCAAAGGGCGCCGCGCCGCTGGCAACCGTGACTTTGAGAGACACCGACAAGGCATGCGCCTTGCGCCCGTCAAGGGCGCGTATTCCGGGGCCGTTACGCTCCACGCCGATCAAAATGCCGCTGGCATCCGTGGCGCCGTTGAAATCCTGGTGATTGCCCACCCGCAGGTGCGGGAACGCCAGCTTGAGCGTTTCTGCGATCGCGATGGGCAGTTGGGAGGGTTTTTCGATAAGTGTCATAGGGTCGCGTCCTTGCAGCAATTACTGCTGATCGGGCCGCGAAGTCGGTGTCTGGTTGACCCCGATACGCTTGGCCGCCCAGCGTTCATAAAGACCGATGGCTACGTCGGCCCCCGCCATGGCGGTGAGGCAGCCGATGGCACCGGCTGTCCAGATCGACATGCCGGCGGCGTAACACAGCATCAGGGCCGAAACCCCGCACACCATGCACGCGCCAGACCTCAAGGCCAGGCGCCGGATCAACGACCAACCGCGGGCGCCCTCCTTGTCGGCGCGCCACATTTCGCCGGATACCCCGCCGATCAAGGCCAGTGCAATCACCAGCCAGATAGGCATTTCCGCTAACGCTTGCTGCTCGTTTGTCATGTCACGCCTCCTGGCTGAGCAATGCCGGCTGAATGCCGGTTTTCCGGGTAAATCCATTTATAGGTAGGCATTCCAAAAAGCCCGGTTGCCCGGGCTTTTCAGTAATGCGGTCCTCGAACCTTCGGCGCTACTGGCGCGGTACGGTTCTTTTTCTCAATGTTTTTCCGACCACGATCCCTGTCTGCCGGATAACTGCTTCTGGTGCTTTACGCTGCACACCCGGGTCAGTTGCCAACCCTCTGAACCGTTAAGGCCGGTTCATCGCTGCCTGTTTCTTGTAAAGCGGTGTCACTAAAGAGCGTCGGCATCCTTGCCGGTATTGCCTGGCATCCCTGCCATCGCTGTGATGGCGTCCTTGCCGATGTTGCTTGCCTTCCTTGTCATCCTTGGCAGCATCCTTGCCGCCTCCACCAGGCCTTGTTGGCTGGCTTGAGATGAAGAATATGCATGTATGCATATACAGTCAATGCGTAAATGCATTTATTTTCACTCAGGATATGCTCATGTGCATTTTTGGCTTGGTGATTCAAGGGGTTACTGGCTTTTGGCAGGCGAAAAAAAACCCGCTGCTTGGCGGGTTTTGTCCTACCGAATTGGGTTAACGCGCGTACATGCCCCACCAGAACACATGGCCGAGGATACTGATCTGCTCGTCCTGGATTTCCTGGAAACTGTAGTCCTCGTCCGGATGCTCGTCGCGATTGAAGCTGCGCAGACGAATCCCGGATGGCAGGCGATAGAGCTGTTTGACCCGCAATTGGCCATTGTGATTGATGGCATACAGATCGCCATCGACGATATCGCCGATGCCGCTCTTGCCCGCATTGACCCCGACGGTTGCGCCATCGCGCAGCACTGGCAACATGCTGTTGCCGCGCACCGTCACACACTTGGCCTGGTCGAATTGCACACCATTGTGTCGCAAGCTGCGCTTTCCAAAACGCAGGCTGGCTTTCTCGCTTTCCTCGATGACGAATCTTCCTGATCCAGCAGCCAATTCAACCTCGCGCAGAAAGGGGATCGACACCTCATCGTCATTGATAGGGGTGTCGTCGTCCCACAGGCTTATGTCCTTGAGTTCCGAATGCATCGGGTCGCGCCCGTCGTCCCGCGCAGCGCCTACGGCCACGCGCCCGCGCAGTTGGTCGGTGCTCACGCCAAAGTATTCGGCAATGCGGGAGATATGCTTGTCAGACGGATCGACAATCTTGCCGCTGAGGATCCGAGACAGCGTGGACTGAGGCACACCGGTACGCCGGTGAAGCTCCGTTGGGGAGATCCGGTCGCGGTCCAGCAATTCTCTTAATACGATAGAAACGTTGCGTTTTTGCATAACGGCGATAGTGCCGGGTGTTTTGCAGCTTGGCAAATGCTAATTTGCATATTTTATGCACAGGTCGCGCTGTATCAGGGGCAGCGTCTCTGCGTTTTGTACACCGGTTTGCAACCTGCGAAGCGCCGACTTCACATGTTAACCTTGCGGCCATTGCAATAAGCAGGGCCGAGCGCCCCACCTTTGCCCCACTCCTTTCAACGAATTTGCTAACTATCTGATGAGTAAGAACACGTCCGATCTGTCCTCCCACACCCCGATGATGCAGCAGTATGGGCTTGATCGATGCGCAAGCCACGTTACGCGGGGCTTTTAAGGTTCCTCTGTCTAAAACCCTAGCGTCATTTTGGAGGCTTTAGGGGCAATAAAACCGGGTTAACGCCAGGCAGTATTAGACAGTGAACCACCCTCCCCGGCGTCCTGCCGATCTATATCAAATCCCAAGCTTCAAACGGCTGCTAAGCTGGTCACTCAAAAGAGGAAAAAGCATGCCGAATTCTGACCTACTCCCCTCCCTGGTTACCAAGCTCTATGAAAATCAGCTGGCACTCGAAGCATCGATCATGGAGCTATCCAACTGGGTGGAGCAACGCGGCTCCGCTGAGGTCGCTGCGAATGTACGCGGCGCACTGGACACGCTCAGTCACAATGAGGAATTCATCAAGCTCACATTGGCGATGTTGATGTCGCCAGAGTGACGCCATACAGCTCGTCGCTTCGAATCGCATCAGTGGCAAAGCTAGATTACTGTATACGCATACAGTAAAAAATAAGCAGTCACTCACATGCCCCCTACAGAACTAAAAAAGGAATGGCTCGCCAAATGGCGGAGAATCCTCGACGACAACGCGTCCCGGATCGATAACCCCGAAGCTCATCGAATGATGTGCCGTTGGGAGACTCGTGACATGTTGGAGGCAGGGGTCATCGATGAGATGGAAAAATTTGAGATGGATGAGCTGGCCGACGCGGCTTACTGGCATGCCGCTGAAGAGCTGGTAACCACACCTGCGGGATACACGTATGGCGGCTACTATGACGTCATTCAACGAGCAACATCGGAGTGCGTCGGGTACATCCGAAGCAACACTTATTACTCAGCGCTCGGCCCAGGTGCTGATGGGTTTGATGGAAAGGTGTTTCGCGACAAGAATGACTTGCGACTGGTGTTCCGCAACGACAAACAGACTTGGGCGATAAATGGGTTGTTGCTTACCGCGCCATCTGGTGAGCTGTACGATCTGGTACAGACCGCGCAATTTATCTATGGGCAGGTCTACCCAGTTATCTGCGATGCCGATATCTACCGTGCGCTGGTAGATTGCGCACAGGTCGCCTTGGAGAGCCGCGATTTTGAGAGCTATCGCAAGGCCCGTCCTCTACTGCTCTCCGCCCAGTTCACCAAGTGCGGTGCCTGCCTGGACCGATTCGGACAGCGCGAGGATTGCAGCAACTGCACAGGTAACGGCTTTGTCAGTACAGCTGGCACTCAGCCGACGTCGTCCGCATAACCTGCAACAGCCTCCTCGACCAGCTCGCGCCATTCTCCGCTGTCGATCACGCCTCGCTCCAACATGTTGTCGGCCAGTGCGAGGCGCGTTTCATAGCGATACTCAGGGCCGCCTGCCGTGAATTCGGCGTCATTGAGCAGCGCATGCCACGCTTCCATCTCGTTGACCTGCTGTATATCAGTTGTCATGACGAATCTCCGGTGCCGGTGTCTACAGTGTAGAGATCGGCCGGCGCGCGGCTGTTCATCAAGCCCGACGAGCGGAGACAGTTATGTGCGGACGCCTTTCACAGTACAGCGGCATTCATGACTTCGTTGCGGCCCTCAGCATGCCGAACGCCATGGTCAACTCGGTCGGCGAACTGCCCCTGGAGCGATACAACGTCGCCCCCACCACCCAGGTCGCCGTGCTCCACGTACAGGGCGAACTCCTTTTGGCTGATCCGGTGCGCTGGGGATGGAGACCGCACTGGGCAACGGATCGCGCCGCGCCGATCAATGCCCGCGTCGAGAAAGTCGCCCACGGCCCGTTTTTCCGGGCAATCTGGCCGCACCGTGCAATCACACCAATCAATAACTGGTTTGAATGGGTCGATGAAGGCGGGCAGAAGAAACAGCCCTATCTGATCCGACGGCGCGACGGGGCGCCGATCTACTGCGCCGCTATTGGCCAGCTACCCAACGCTAACGAAGGCCCAGGTGAGCATGACGGATTTGTGATCATCACTGCCGACAGCGCAGGCGGCATGGTGGACATCCATGACCGGCGGCCCGTGGTGCTGAATCCCGAACTGGCTCGCGAATGGTTGGACCCGGCCACCCCCAAGGAGCGCGCCGAGCAGATGGTGCTCCATCAGGGCGAGCCGGCCGAGGTGTTCGAGTGGTACAAGGTCGACACAGCCGTGGGCAATGTGCGCAACAAAGGCGAGACGCTGATAACGCAAATTGGAGGTGTCAGCTGAAAATCCACATGACAAAAATTACGGCACTGATCCAACAGACCGTGAGAAGGATTGAGAGGCCCGCCAGTTGCTTGTCCATAAGGCACTGTCATTTTTGAGAACAAAAAGAATGGCCTCGATTTTTCGAATACGCAACGATGTCTAATAGCCATTATTGCGTGATGGTCCTTACGTATGCCTGGCATGCCCGTAAAGCAATCAGTCCTCGATCCCCGTCGCCGGTGATGCCGAGAATTCTTTGAGCATGCGCTGGGTCAAGTTGGGCTCGACGGACTGCATGAACCACGCCGACGGCGCCGGTGGCGGTAGGCATGTTGCAGCCACCGGCTGTATCGGCTGCGTCGATAAGGACTGACAGCCGCACATCAGCAGTGGCAAGGCGATCGCGCAGAGCAGCTTGGGTACGTTGGGCATCGGTCAATTCCTTGGTGTGTTGTTGGTCCTGGATGGCCAGCTGTTGCTCGGTGGCCAGGCGCTTGTCCTGTTCAGCGCGGGCCTGGGCGGCAGCGGCCATGCTGATCCTGGCCAGGTCGCCCTGGTGCAGGCCGGCCTGCTCGGCCAACTTCTTACCCATCCGCCAGTCCTGTACCTGCCAGGTCACGCCCGCGGCACTGGCCATCAGCGCCAACATCAGCATCAATAGGCCCGCCAGCTTCTGCATCGACGTCATGCCAGCACCTTCAGCGCCTTGTCGTATAGCGCCTGGCGGTCGTCCTGGCCGGTGAGCCCGCCATTGATACGCCTGGTGATCTTCGCGAACTGCCCCTGATCAGCGAGTGTATTCAGCCCAATAGTTGACCAGAACCAAGCCGCCGACATCGCGGCGTGCTGTGGTAGCTCCAGCAGTTCCGGATTGCTGATGAGGTCCAGGCCCAGCGCCTCGCCGCATGCCGCGTAATTCGCCCGGCCCGTGATCTGGATCAGGCCGCGCCCGCGGTACTTGGAGCCGTCGCCCTTCTGTGTATTGCCCAGGTCAGCGCGGCCTTCGTAGCCGGCCTGCTGCGCGGTGGGGCCCCAGATTTCGCGCACCCATCGCAACTGTCCAGATTCGTGCCCTACTTGGGCGATGAACGCCGCCACCCGCACGGTGCCCACGATGCCGTAACGGCTCATGGCCGTGTTTAAGGCAGGAACAAAAACGCCGGCTTGGCGGCCGGCGTTCGGGAGGATATGCAGCAATTGCTGCTCGGTGATCGGCATAACTTTCTCCAGGCAAAAAAATACCCGCTCGTGGCGGGTGGCGGTGTTTGGCAAAAACTCAAGACGCTGGTGGAGGGCTCAACCGATTGATCGTTGCGCGAGCTGCTGCGCGTGCGTCTTTGATGTCGTCCGGAATCGGTGTGCCATCCTCAAGCAGAGCGAAGGCATGCCAGTTGGTCTGGCTCAGATACGCCCGAGCCCGACCCAGGCTCAATTCATCCGTTATGTCTTGCGCCGTTTTAATCGGTTCAAGCTTACTCAAGTCCACCATTTTCTTTTCCTCCTCGGATATCAGGAAGTTCAGTTGCAGGGATCACCAAAGGCGAGGTATCGGGAAACTTCACCGGGCCGCTACGGGCGTCGATAACGATAGGTTCGGGAGGATTGCGGTATTCTTCCGGGCTATCCCACTGAACTGGAAGACGCAAAGTAAAATGCAGAGTTTTGCCGATGCGCTCGACATATTCGGTTCCTACAAAAAATTTATTGCCTACAGCGTCACCCGGTAAACGGAATCCGTCTGGAATACCGGACAAGTCAATTTCTTCTCCGTTTATCGTGATCACATCACCAGAAACAGAAGCCTCAAGCGGCCAGTCGGACAAGAAAGGAAACATTGTAATTTTCATTTCCAGCGCCCCCACACGTTAATAGTTGGTTGAAACGTTTGAGCGGTTGCCCCGTTTCTGATGATGAAGGCTATCGTGCTTAGGTCTGAAAGGTATTCAGCGACCACCCCGTAGAAGTCGTAAGTTATTTGTGGTTGCGCGTTGGTAGTAGACTTAAATGCAGCTCCAAGAGCGCCGTTAACCAAAGTAATGGGTAGGGATACAAAAATAGTTGTGAAAGCGTTAGCCGCAATCGTAGCTGTAAGAGGGGCTATCCCCCTTACGTTAACCTCACCGTTCGCATACCTGTTTACGAGGTATCCTCCGATTAGAGCTGAGGACATAAGCCCGCCTGAGCTAATGGGATCAGCTACGGAGTTTAAAGAATCGTAGATTTTCCCCCATGCACCGCTAGTACCGGCAGCGCGCCCCCTTCTATAAAGACTACCCGTACGCCAATCACCCAAAAGTTGATAGGCAAACTGACCGGCGGTGTCATACCCCATGTTGATCAGTGCGCCGTCGGTAACACCAGCCGGGTAGGCTCCCCCGTTATTAGCGTATGAGAATGAACCGCCGGCTTGGGTAGTAAACATTTGGTCGGGCGTGTATGACCTACTTTGCAATTGCCCCCCAAGACCACCCCAACCTGCTAGTAGCAGATTCCCGCTTGTACTATCAATACTAGAGGTAACTTTGACTAAACCTAAACCCGTCTGCGCGGTAGCTTGTGAAGTTCCCCCAGTCCCACCTTTCGAAACCGGAAGAGGCGAAGTAGGTGTGCCAATGCCCTGGTAGAGTTCCGAGGTCATTGCATTTATCTTTGAGTTCGCCACTCGCGGCGTGTCGCCTCCGAGACCTGTAGGCGGCGTACCGAGAATAATTTCTTGTCTTGCCATAGTTTTCTCCAGGCGAAAAAATACCCGCATAGCGGGTCGTTTAGATCGATTAATGAGTATCCGATCAGGTGCCGGGGAGTCTGGCAAATACAGCGCCGGGGGCGCCGATATTTGTCCATGGTGAGAGAGCGCTAATCCCAAACACCTGTAGCCTGTTCTCTGAATAGTTGAACCTTACAGCTGATGTTAGCCAGTTTGTGTGGTTCTGTAGTATTCCTCGCGAGAATGGGTTGATCATAAAGTACTCATCAGATTGCAGTGGCGCAACAGATCCATTCGCCCAGTAGTAAGCCTGTGCTGTCGCATTTAGAACTATCTGCCCCTGATATGACCATGAGTTATTGGCCCTCGTGAAGATCACCGGAGCAGCCCCTGAGTCGAAAATCAACACGCCATTTGCGCCCCACATCCTGAGCCCGTAATCGGCCTTGGTGATTGACGCGAACACTGCCGCAAACCACTTGCCTGTTGGCCTGAAGTCAATGTTCAGGGACGTTATTGAAAACCCAGTCCAAGCACCAGGACCGCCGCTTATGGTCATGCTCGTGTATAGCTCATTCGGTCTAGCCGAGCTGTTCTGAATGAATACGCACGGCGGCTCCGGCGTGGTTATGGCGGATGGGAACGACACTGACACCGACGAACTGCCGGATGCCTGATAGGTTCCACTGTACAGCGCACAAAGCCTAGGTTGCTCTGAGTCTATCTGTACATAGCTTCCATCGTTTACAACAGATAGACCGAACTTCAATTTTTGAACCTCATTACAAGCAACCTGAACTGTATTGTCGATCCTATAGCGCCAGGTTCATTTGGGTGTTTTGAACGTACAACAACCGAACCGACGCCTACCGACATAAACGGCATAGCGCTGTAGCAGTAGTTGTTAGCTGCGGCCTGGGTAGGAAGTATGACGGCTGTGCATGTTGCCGGGTTGAACCCGGCAATGTTTGCTGTAACTACGGCGCCCATGGCGAGCGTATAGACTGCATTGTGCAGCACCTGATAGGTGTAGCTGTCGGTATCCATTTCGAGCACGCCATTCGCGCTCCACGTTCTCACTCCATAGGTCATGGCGAAAGCCTCCCCACCAATACACGCAGCAGCTCGTTGATGTCGTACACCGAAAGGCCATCGTTGTTGAGCAGTGTCGAGCCACCGGTGCCGGCGCTGCGAAGCGTGAACGTGCCGGCCTTGACGTTGATCTCCAGCAGCGGCCGCCCCTTGGAGTCGACCGTCTCTGATTTCAGCGTCATCCCCAGAATGATCTCCTGGATGAATGCCTTGTTGATGACCGCTTGGTTTATGAAGACCTGGCCACCACTCACCACGAATGGCGTTATCAGTTGCCCGCTCACCTCATCCACAATTGCGAAGCGTTGAGCAAACGCGAGGATCTCCGATGTATTGCCGTCAGAGCCCAGGGAAAGCCCTGCCATCACCTTCTTGCCGTTGCTGGTGGTTTCGGCCTTGATCGTCGTCATCGACGAAACCTTCCCGTCAGTGGTGGCTTGGGCCTTGCTAACCACCTGAATTGCAGCCGCGTTCTCGCCGGATGACGCTTGCACGGTTTCAATCTTTTGAGCCAATGCCTTATCAGCGTCTGCTAGCGCGGAGGTTTCCTGCTTGAAAGCTGCCTCGTTACTGCTGACCTTGGCCCCAATGGTGGTAACTCGCTCTGCCAGAGCAGACGTAGCACTCGCTGCCGTTTTGGATACATCCAGAATGCTGGCTGTGTTTTCTTGGACCTTGGCTTCGACAATATCCGTCCGCTGCGACTGAGCAAAATCCCGCTCAGCAATTGCGGACATCAGCGACCAGGCCCCGGCCGAGGCGGTGTCGTCACCCGCACTGCCCTGCTCCGAGCCTGCAGAATCAGATTTCACCAATGCATAGACGCCTTCCAGGCGTTCAGCAGTGGCCGTGACCTTACCGTCCACTTCCTCGATAGCGGACTTGTTCTGACTGATTTCCAGGGCCATCGCTGCATTCGTTTCGGCGATGGTGCCTAGGTTGAACCAGTAGTTGGCGTTAGGCGGAATGGTGTCGACCGGTACCGCCTTGGTCGCCTGGAATAGCTGCTGGCCCACCCGAACCATATCGCCCTTGGCGTAGGTCTTTGTTGGAACGTACTCCAGTGCATCCACCACTTCAGAGATCAGGTTCTCCAACTCCTGCTTGGCTTTCTCTAAACGGTCGTTGACCGAGCCCGGCCCATCACCAGTAATCAGGTCGATCTCTTCCCGCAGGCTCTGGTACAGCGCGCCCTTGCCGATCTTCTCGGCGAAGTATTTGTCGTACTCGGTCTGGTCAGAACTGGCCCGGCCATTAACGGCGCCCGGGATCGGCCAGAACGGCCCGACGTTGCCGGTACGGTCCACCAGGCGAGCCCAGAAGTAGACGCTGGCCCCGGCTAGGATGTTCTGCATCTCATGCTTGGCCTGCGGGTAGCTGAAGTCGCTCAGCTTCAGCGCAGTGGTTAGGTCCGGTGACTGGCTGTACCAAAGCTCCGTCCGCTGGGTGTCCTCGGCGCCCGGCGGGAAGCCCCACTGGATGCCAATGCCATAGACCAGGCTGGAGGTGGTCAGGAACGCCACCGCCGGCGGCAGGCCAACCTTCCCTTCCAGGTTGGTCAGTGCCGACGTGGTCGGGATCGAGGACACATTGAGCGCACTCACCGCCCGCACCCTGGCCATGTATTGGCCGGAGTAAATGCCGCGCACATCGACCATCTGCTCGGCAGTGCGCGGCACAGTGACCCATTCGCGCGCGCCCCACTTCCATTCAACGTCATAAGCCACAGCGTTCGGTGCCGCGTCCCACGCGATGGACATGACGGTGACCGCAATCCCCTGCTCGATGACGACGTGCTGGCTGAGCATCACCCGGGCCGGAGCGTCCTGACTGCCCACGGGAATACCGGTTATTGGCCGAGGGTCCACCACGGCCCCGTTGTCGATTACTTCAAACTTACTCGGGTCGTGCTGAATAACTTCAAACTGGAACTGGTGCCACTCCGGCCGCGTGACGTTGCGGACGTAGAACTGCATCAGCTTCAGGTCTTCGTAGTCCAATATCCAGCCACACTCGGCCTGGGGCTGCTCGCTGAAATCGGCCATCACTGTGACGTCGCGCCCAGCAACCGACTTCACCACCCGCCCTTCGGACTTGCCGCTAGGCAGGTTGACCATCAGCCGCGCGCCGACCGGCACCACGGTATCGCGATCGAGCGTAACCACCCGTCCAGCGGCCGCAGCTATCCGGCCGCCGTTGTTCCGGCCAACCAGCATAGGGTCGGCTACCGCGATGACCTGGCCAGGCTTTGGAATATCACCGTCGAGCCCGACCCGAAACACACCGCCCTGGGTCTGCAGCTTTTCGGTCAGCGCCGCCCACTGCCCAGCGCGCTGCGCCTGACCCAGGGATGTGCAGCCGATGGCGTCGATGGAGGTGTCGCGCACGATTCCGCCAAGCTCGACCATAGCCTCATCATCAAACACCGGCTCCTTGTCGGTTTCAAAGCCCTGATCCGGATTGTCCCAGGACACCATGTAGAGCGTGTGCCGATCGCGAGCGCGGGTGCCTTCGTACTTGATAGCGCCATTGCTCAGGATCTGCGTCTGGTTGTACGTGTACACCGGGTCGCCGGGCATATCGGCATTGACCACGATCTGGCTGCCGTCCCAGTAGGCCAGGCCATGGAATATTGACGCCAGGTCCTGAAGCACGGCGTAGGCTTCGGCCTGCTTCTGGAAATAGAGGTTGCAGGTGAAGCGCGGCTCCATGCCCCCCTTCCCATCCGGAACCATTTGGTCGCAGTACTGCGCGATGCGATAGAGCGACCAGCGATCAACCATTGTCGCGTCGATCCGGTCGCCGAGCCCGTAGTACGGGTGCAGCACTAGGTCGTAGAAGATCCACGCCGGGTTGTTGGTGTAGGCCTCCTTGAAGGTGCCGTCCCAAATGCCGTTGCTTGTGCCGGTGCCCGACGTTGCGTAGGTGCGAGTTGTCGCGTCGTAGTTGCTCGGCACACGAATAATGCGGCCACGCATGAGGACGGCGATCTTGGCAATATCTCCGCCGAAAGTCTGGGCGTCGTACTCAAGACAGCTGACGGCGGTGAGCGGGTATTCCTGATCGCTGTCGACCACCTCGGCAATTGCCTTGACGATCATCTGGTCGACGACAAGGTCGGAGTTTGCATTTGGAGTCAGGCGGCGGACGCGAATAGTCCAGCGGTTGCCGGCGGGCAACTCCAGGCGGTGCGCTCGCTCGTACTCCGTGATGTTCTTGCGATCTACGGCCGATACCAGCACTTCAACGTAGGGGCCGTTGTCGGTGGATATGTCCACGGCGTAATCGATGTGCACGCCATTGATGTTGCCGGCGGCGTCCTGACGGCGAAGTGTTGGCCAACTCAGGCGGATGCGCACGGCATCGCTCATCGAGTTGGTGATCGTGTGCAGCCACGGCGTTCCGTAGATCAACTCCTTCTTGACGTCGATCTCGTTACTGGATTCCTGTATTCCCTCCAGGCGCTCCTGATTCAGCTCACCAGAACGGAATTGCCACTTCACGCTGGGATAGTTGATCGTGCCGTCCGCAGCCTTCACGGGGGTTCCGTTGAGCTTGACTGAGCGCAAGTCGTCGACCGGACCAACAATAGGACCCCAGCTCCACAGGTAGGTGATTCGCGCGGTAGAGATCGATGGCACGCTATTGGAGGCGATGCTCGGCTGCTTCTGCTTGGCCTGGCCGCCCTTTCCGCCAATCACAGCCCGGCGCTTACGAGGTGCTGCCCGGCGCGCCTTCTTTGCTACTGCGCTCATGCGCCCTCCAGAATGCAAAAACCCGCCGAAGCAGGTTGTGGCTTAAAAAGTTAACTCTTAGCTGTAGCTTGCAGATTGGTTTTGCTTCGTTTGAGGTTTTGATATACAAGCAGCTCACCGACATGGAGAGCCTCAATGATCGAATTTCGAGTAGAAGACGTAGATAAAAACGGCAACCTTTCCAATGAAACGGACGCTGTGGCCTGGTTGATAAAAGAGGGCGACAACTTGCACTGCACTTGCCCTAGCAGAGAGACGGCACGATATGCCTTGCAGTATTTCAAAAATTTAAGAATTGAAAAAAAGTACTTGGAGAATCGAGCACATCACGAAATAGTAGAAATCGAAGGGCTTAAGTATGTAGTTGCGACCCAGCTTGCTCTGGAGGCAATTAACACATTTAAGACTTTTCGAGAGTTGATGGCGGTTGTTTCCGATAAAAAAAACCCTTCAACTTCTGCAAAAGTATCCGACCCAAAAGACCCAACCTCGTCTATCGGAAAGCTCAAAGGTTAAACAGCCTCATGCATTGTCTTGGGTGTAGATCCCGCCAGACTCGACCGCGCCGCCGATCTCGCGCTCGCCGTAAAGCAGGGGGTATGGGTTGCCCTGGGCAATAGTCGTCACCGCCCCGCCGAAGCCGTAACTCGGGTTGTTGCCGTCATCGTTCTGGCCATCGGCGGTGGCCTTGGTGGTCGGCGACAGCATTTGCACAACGCCGCCCAGGCCAACAGCGGCGCCGGCGGCGAGAAGGCCCATCCCCAGAGTTGAGGTGGTGCCACCAGTAAACAGGCCGGCCACGATCAGCACCACGCCGAGCAGCGTCTGAAACATACCCGCCTGTTTGCTGCCCTGGATAATCGGCTGAATGCGGATATCGCCCTCACCCCGGCCCACCAGGTCAAGCTCCTGCTCGCCCAGATTGCGCTCATCGACGAACACGGCGAACACAAGGCCGCGCTCTTCTGCGGTGCGCAGGTACTTCTCGAAGCCCGGCTTCATCATGCACAGCGCCGCCATGGCATCACGGAAGCTGTGAACATCCAGGGTGTACTTCTTGCCAAACTTCTTACCCAGCACGCCGCCGAGCTTGATGGTGCGCATGGTCATGGGCGGTAGTCCTTGTGCCGGAGGATCAATTTGACGCGGTTCGCCATCGACCAACCGTAGATTTCACGGGCAGCCAGGCGGCCAGGCATGTGGTGGTAAATGAACGGCCCGGAGCCACCAAGTTTCGGCGCCGACTCGCTGATCAGCGACGGCTCATCGCCCAGGTAAATCACTGCGTGATTCGGGAAATAGCACTCCCGGCCTGGCGTGGGGATCTGCAACACCAGCATGTCGCCTCGCTTCGCCTCGTTTACCTGGTAGAAACCAGTCGCCGCGAAGTTGTCCTCGTAGAGGCTTGGGCCGTCTTTCTGCTCCCACCACAGGTCGGAGCGCTCGAAGTTTGGCAACTGCAGGCCCGCCTCGCGCGCGTACCAGTCACGGCACGCGGCCCAGCAGTCAAGCAGTCCATGGGAGAAGTCTCGGCCCAGCAGCGGCGCCTGGAAGCCCGAAGGCTTGAACCACTCGAAGTCACCGCCGGGCCAGGCGACAATGCCCCAGGGCAATTCATGCAGTTCGCAACTGACACGGTCGGCCATGCTCGGCGCCGGCGCCTTGTCGGGGTGGCTATGGATGATCGCCAGCACCTCGCCACGATCTTCCGCCCGGGCCATATCCTTATGGTCGATTTGGAAGTGCTCGCGCGGCGTGGTGGCCAAGTTTACGCAAGGCACGTACTCACGGCCGGCGGCGGACTTGATGACCACCCCGCAAGCCTCGGCCGGATAGTCCCGCTCAGCGTGCGCGCGGATCTCATCCTGCAGTTTTTGATTGATTCGCATGGCTACCTCGAACTTGCAATAAGGCTTGCGCCCATGGACCCGCCGAAGCGCCGCGTGTTGCCGCGAAGCTTGCAGCTGCTCCACCAGCCACCACAGCGATCCAGGGCAGGGTTATCCGTGGGCTGGTTCTTTTTGTCGAACATCGCGGCGCCGGTGTAGGCGCAGGCCTCTTGCCGGTAGCCGCCGCGGCAGGCCCAGCGGCAAAGCTTGGTGATCTGCTGGGAAGGTAGCATCTGCCCCTCCATGTCGGTGGGGCTCGACAGCGAGAACGTGACAGAGATGCTGGGCAGAGCCTCGGTCTTCTGCTCGATAAACCAGAGGTTCGTCCTGCTCTGGTTGCTGGCTTCCGGGTTCCCATCGGGGAAGTTGGCCGCATCCAGGAAGTGGCGGAAGGTCTCGATGACCTTAACCCTGGAGCCGGCCAGGTCACGGAACTGGAAGCACAGGGCGGTGATCGCGCCGCGCACGCCGCCGAGCTCGTCGTCAACCTGCAGCGTGGGTGTGGCTGGTCGGCCGTCGCCGCGGATGTCGAATCCCTTGGCCTCTATCTGCAGCGGCGAATAAAGCTGTCCCTGCCAGATGATGTCGCCCTCATGGGCGTGACCATGGAAACGCCAAACCGTCGCGCCCAGGCGTGTAGCGTCGAGCTCGTAGAGCCTGATCTGGTTGCCAGGCTCGAGCTTTTGAATGTCTGAGCTGTAGTTCATGGGGCCCCATAAACGAAAATCCCCGCACGGGCGGGGATCGATAAGGGTTAGGGTCGGGGGTTGAACACCTGCTTCACCGAAAAGGTGACGGTGTAGATGTTCGCGCCCAGCGCTTTCTTCTTGTAGCCGTTGGTTCGGTACCAGCCTTCTGGTTCCCCGGGCGGCGAGTAGCGGAAGGCCTTGTAGCCTTCGTGTCGATCGAGGAACTTGATCAACTCCGGCAACTCTTCGCCGGGGTAGTCTTCGCCGGTGTGCACCAGGTTCCAGACTTGGCTCTTGGTGTTGATACCAATCCCCCCGGCCTGGGCCATGCCATCGCCGAACTGGTTCTCCCATGTGCGCTGACTGACATCGCCGTCTGCCCCAGCCTCAACGTCAAAATCAAATGTCTCAGCCATCAACGCCTCCACAGCAGACCGTTCTGCCCCATTTCACGTTGGAGGAATCTCCTGAACTGAGCCTCCTGCCCCGCTTCCATCGCCTCTCCTTGGCGTCGAGCATCCTGGTCGCTCATGCCTGGTTGAGCCTGAACTGTTACCTGAGGGCTATAGACAATCTGAACGGGGCCGCCAGTAGGCGCACTCGATGCCCCGCCGGAGTCGACCATGGCAGCACGTCCATTACCAACTGACTCCAGGCTGCCAGCGCCGATCTGCGCATAGGGCTGGGCACCGCCCAGGCTGTTGTCGATCCTGGACAGCATTGCATCCAGTTTCGCGCTGGTTTGAGCAGTGGTCACCCGCTCGCCCTTTTGCAGGAACCAGCTGCCGTCTTCTGGAACCGAGTCGATACCGTCGTGCGCCATACCCGAGAGGGCAGTCATGCCCACCGCCTGCGCAAGAGGGCCGGTGACGGTCAGTGCTGTAGCCATCGCGGCAGGCGCAGCCGCTGGCCCGATGATCGGGATAGCGGCCGTTGACGCGTACGCGTTGAGCCCCGCCTGGAGCGACATCGCCGCAGCATTCGCACCCAATGTCGTCGCGGCGCCCGCCTGGGTAGTCTTACCCACCAACAGTTGCACACCTTGGTAGATCAGCCACTGGGCGGCCATGTCACTGAGAGCATTAAGCATTGACTTGGCGAAGTTACCGACCATGTCACCCAGGGCGTCGCCGGCATCCTCTGCGCCACTGGCCACGTCCGAGAAGAACGTGCCGAGACCACTGGTGCCTTGCTGTAGCGCTGTGTTAGTGAGGTCTGCGGCCTGGGCAGAATAGTCCCTCGCCGCGTCTGCGTAGTTCGCCCACGCTTCGTTGACGCCGTTCATCCAATTGGCTTGCTGCTCATAAGTGGCAGCATAAAAGTTCTGCTGATCTTGCAAACGCTTGTCGTACTCGCGCTTGAGGACCGCCGTTTCCTTCGCGTATAGCGAGTCTCCTATTTGACCGGTGTTGTGCTGCTCCTCAAGGTTAGCCACATCAGCTGCATATTTTTGGCGCATTGCCAGGTCAGCACGCATCCGGTCACGGGCCTTGTCGCCCATCCCAACGCCGGCAAGCTCCTGATCAAACCCGTCCTTTGTGGTTTGAGTGGCCAACGCTTGCGCATTCTTAAACGCCGTCAGCTTGAGGGCGTCCTCATTAGCTTTCTGGATCTCTTTGAGCTTATCGAGCTCGGCGGCCAACCCCATGAGTTCCTTCTTGCGCGCTTCGCTCAGGTTGCCGAGCTTGCCCTCCTGCAGCTCGAACGAAAGCTTCATTACCTCGGTGGCGTCTTTCTGCTTGTCGCCCGTGGTGTTGATCAGCGCAATCTGCCGCTTGTAGCCTTCCTCCGTCGTCTTGAAGGCGTTGTCCAGTGCCTTCTGCGCGGCCTCAGCGGCTTTATCCGGACCGTTTTTGCCCAGCAAGCCGGTGATGCTGGTGGCTGGAAGCACGGTCGCTGGCGTCTCTGGTGTTTCCGACTTGCCGTCATCCCACCCCATTTGCTTGGTGTAGCGCTTGTACTGGTCCAGCTTGGCCTCGGCCTCGCGCTGGGCGGCCTTCCAGTCCTTGTTCAGCAGAGCGTCACCAACGTACAGCGACGGGTCAGTAGCAATCTTTCCCAGTGGCCCGGATGCATTGTTGTAAGCGGCCAGGTTGTCGACCAGTTCCTGCTGCTTGGCAACGCCAGCCAGGTGGCGGTCCTTGTCGGAGCCGAACGCCGATGCTTTGAGCACCTGGTACTGGTTGATCAGGCTTTGCACGTCCGCCGGGAGGCGGGCTATGCCCTGAGCAGCAGCACCCGTTATTTTGAGCACCATCGCCGCCAGGTCGGTCATGCCCTGCTGAAACTCGGGATCAGTGACAATGGCGTGCAGTGAATCCATCGAGTCTTGCAAGGGACTGATATCAACGCTGGCCAGACCGGCAGCGAACTCGTTTTTGAGACCCTTGGCTTGGTCTTCCATATCCTTCAGCAGATCGTAGGTCTTCACAAGAGCGTCGATCTGCTTCTGGTCCATCGCAATGCCGTAGTCGCCGGCCTGCTTCGCCAGCTTGCGGAAGCCCTCGGCGTTGTTGTCCAGCAAGGGCAGCATCCGCGATAGGTCGTTGCCAAGGCTTTCAAGGATGTTGATCTTCTCAGCCTGAGTGCCGACGCTCTCCAAGCCTTTGGCGATCGCCAGCAGTTGCTGGTCAGGTGTGAGCGTGGCAAGCGCCTTGGCCGAAAGCCCTAGCTTGTTCAGCGCGTCTACCGCCTCACCGCCGTTAGTGATCAGCACGTCACCGATCTTGTCTCCAATGTCCTTGAAGATATCGGCCATGTTGTCGCCGGATAGACCGGCGCGCTCGGCGGCGTACTGCCACTCCTGGAGTGACCGAGTGTTCATCCCAAGCGACTTGGCCCAGCGCTGCGTCTCGGCTGTCGCCTCTGCGGTCTGCTTGAGCATTGCCAGGGAGGCGGCGCCGGCAGCGGCGGCGCCAGTGACCAGGCTGGCGACCGCAGTGCCGGCGAGCTTTCCAGCTTGTTCTGCGGATAACCCCATGCGATTAAAGGCACGGTCCACTACGCCTAGGTTACCGTCGATTTTCTTGCTTGCATTGCCGACAGCGTTATCAGCACGGTTCAGCTCACTGCGCAGCTGTTGCGTAGTCGCCTCAATGCGCACCAGCATCCCGTGTACGTCAGTGTCGGCCATACTTTTCTCCAGGCAAAAAAAACCCAGCACGTGGCTGGGCTCTTCGTGTTCTATTTCTAAAGCGGGTCACGGGTTCGCGGTATCTGTAGTGGTGAAGCTCGCCACCTTGCCGGTGGAGTCCAACACAACACTCAATGCTTGATTGGTGTAGCTGGAGCCAGCGAAACCTACCTTTGCATAACCCCAAGACATAACTTGCGTTCCATCGGAGTTTCGCGCGGTAACCAAAGGCTTCCCAAAACTGCTGAGCAAGTCCTGCTTGGTTGTTACGCCCTGTTTGATTTGGTCAAGTTGGGCTTGAGTAACAGGCTTGCCGTATGTACTGCAGGCTACCAGCAGGCATACCGCTATTAAAGTGAGTACCTTTTTCATGACGTAGCTACCTCTCCATTTGAGAGCGCAATCTACCAGAAATAACATGGCTCAAGCTGTCTGCCTGCCGGTCAGAGCATGGCGCAGCTTATCCGCCACGGTGGATGCCGAAGGCTTCTCGGCCTTGGCCTTTGTCTTGCCAGTGCCGAAGGGGTTGGTCATCTGCGCCCACTCGATCTTGGCATCCATGGCCAGGAACAGTTCGGGTATGGGAGTGGACCAGGCCAGCTCCGGCGGCCAACCCAGCCAGCCGGTGGCTACCGCGTAGAGCCGGTCGACGTAGCTGCCGTTCTCGACAGCACTTACGCCGCCGCCGGCTTTTCCTTTCCCGCGTCAGGGCCTTTCGGGTTGTACAGGGCCACCAGGTAAGCGTTCAGCTGCACGGAAACGTCCACCACGCCCGCCTGCCATACCTGCTCAGCGACAGCCTCGGCCGCTTTGCCTTTCAAGCCAGCACCGCCGGCGATGATTACCGCGCAACCGTCGACGCTCAGCGCATTGATGGCCTGGGAAGCGCCGCGCAGCCCGCCGAAGTGAGCCTCGATAGCACGCACAGCGCCGAGCGTCGGGGTCAGGATGTAGGTCTCGTCGCCGAGTTTGATCTCGACGGTGCCGTAAAGGGTCTTGCTCATGCGTCGAATCCTTGAGGTTCGGGGCCGGAGCCCCGCAGGTTAGGCGGCGGCAGCCGGGAGGATTTCCAGGATGTCGGAGTTGATGCCGATGGTGACGTTGCGGCGAACCACGTTGTCAGCAGCGCCGGCGGCGACTGTGTTGTTCATTACCTTGCCACGGTAGTAGAACGTAGTCGGCAGAATCGCCGGGGTAGCATCAGGATCGCCATCGTTCAACGTGATCTTGATGTTGTAGTCGCCCTTGCTGCGGTCGCGGTGAGCGATCTTCAGCTTGGCCTGGCCCAGGTCGCCGTTGTCGAGGCCGACAGTCAAGGTCATGTCACCAGCATCGGCGGTGCCCTTGTACTTCCGCACGCGGCCATCGCGCAGCGAGGTGAAGGTCACCGAACTGAAGGTATCACCGAACTCGCCAAGGTCTTCCACTTCGCCAATTTCGACGTAGGTGTCTGCCTTGTAGAGCGCTTCTGTATCCGCGCCGTTCTTGCTGCCGATACTGATCCGGCAGCCGGCGGCTGTATTGAGGTTGTCTTCGGCCATGATGGGGGTTCCTCCAAAGGCACATTGGATAAAGCCGCAGGGCGGCCGGGTGTTGGGTTTAGTGGGTGGTGATGACGCGGACCGTGACCGATCCTTGATACGTGACGCCGTCGGGTTCGCGCTGGGAGTCCGCTTGCTCGACCCTTACCGAGACAGCGCGCCCAACGCTCAAAGGCAGCCGGCGCTCGTCCAGGGCAGCTACAACCTCACCGAGAATGCGCTTCACCTCGGCCTGCCCGTGGGCGTCCGACCAAACCGACAGATAAATCAGGCGCTGTTCGCGCTTCCTGCCAGCGATAGGAGTGATGTTGGTGGAAATTTCGCGGTCAATGGAAACGTACGGCATCGGCGAATCCATGGGAGCGCCGTCGTACACCGGGCATGAGACCTCCGTTGCAAGCCTAGCGAACAGCGCCTCCTGTAACGCAACAGACGGATCAGCCATTGGTAAGCCCCTTGCTCGCCTTACTCAGCGTTCGACCGATGGCGGCCTTGATGTTGGCCACCACATATTCCCTGTTCACGTCCTTAGCCGGGCGAAGCCATGGATGCGCGGGGCGCGCAGGAATGTCCGGGTACTTGCCGAAGAAGTTCGAGCCGTCGGCCTTATTCGTTGGCCTGCGAGTTCTCCCCCCGGCGCGCTTGTTGCCGGTGTAGCCCTTGGTCCCGTACTCGACAAACCGCATGTAGAAGAACCTTTGCTTGTTCTTCTTGCCACGGATACCGATCTGGGCGTCAAGGCCGCTTTGCGAAACAAACACCGTCAGTGCGGCAGCAGCCGCACCAGTGTCTTTCGGGATCAGGTTCTTCATCGTCGAAAGAATGCGCTCGGCACTGTCGCGCATCACCGGAGCCAGCTCGTTATCCATGGATTGATGGAGTGTGCGTAGCGTTCGGCGAAGCTTGAAGTCGCCGGACATGCGCGAACGGCGGGCAGCCATGGATTACTCCTTGGCCTTTCCGGCCTTTTCAGCGGCTGGCGGCGCATCGGGCGCAGGATCGACCAAGCCGCGACCCACCAGGTCGGCACCAAGCTTGGCGTCAACCGTGAATTCTTCACCTTTTTCCCGGTCGCCGGTAGCGCCGGAAAGAGTGCCCAAGGCAACTACTTTCATGATTCACCTCTACGGATTAGGTACGTTTGAACAGAGCAATCGAAGCATGTCGCGCTCGTTGTTCGGCAGCGCAGCTTCGATCAGGTAGGTGGTGGCGATTCCATTCGCCTGGTAGACCAAGCGATTGCCTGCGACCGCATCAGGGCGGGGACGCACTCGAATCTCCGCTGTTACCACCGCTTTCAGTTGCTCGGCCACGGGTGATACCCGCCCCGTAGGCAACGTAACCTCCGACCAAACCTTGCCCACTTCGACCCAGGAAGTTTCGAATCCGCCTGTTTTGTTCTTGGTAAGCACTGGCTTGAACATCGTGCCCCGGTGGCGCAGCGGTCCGGCTCTCATACATTCACCCAGCGGTGAGGCTTCCAGAGCGCATTGGTTGCCATTGGAAGCTCTGCAGTTATTGTTCCAATGACCACTGTTTCGCGACCGCTATACCAGTGACCGATCAGCAACAACGCTCCTTGTTTAATCGCCTTGGTCATCAACAGCGCATTGCCAACCGGATCTGGCAAAGCCGTCTCTGGATCGACAAGCGTCCGATTTGTCCAGGTCTCAAACGCACTGAGGGCTGCATCCGTGTAGCCCTGAATCAGCGCGTCCTCATCGTCATGGTCGACCCGTAAGTGAGCCTTGACGATGGGAAGATCAATCACCCTTTGGCACCAACGCCTGAAGAGCCTCTTTGTTGGCGGAGGGATCGAACTCAATCCCTTTACTGGTGAGCCAGGCCTTCAGATCCGGAACCTTCATCTTCAGCGGGTCAGTTTCTTTCTGCGCCTCGATGGCTACGTCGATTTCTTCCTGCGTGCTACGCGATGCGTAGCCCTCGGGTGGGTAATTCACCGCCAAGTAGCCCGCCGCAACAAACTCAGCAATGGTCGGACCATCCAGCTTCAGACCGCTGGCGTCCAGTTGACTGGGGTAGGACGCCACGCCCAGGTGCTCGACCGCCACCAGCGCGCAACGCTCCGAGACATCCTGCTCGCCTGCAGGAACCTCGATCACATGGTTTCCATCCGCAGAGAATGGGAACGGCTTCTTCACTAAAATAATCGGCATAAATACTCCAAGAGGCTGGGCGCCCGAAGGCGCCCGCCCATTCAGGCAGCAGCGCTGAGGGTGAGGACCTTCACGGCCTGGGAGTCGACCAGCATGCCGCCGACGCGCTTGGTGGTGTAGAAGCCAACGAACGGCTTGTTGGTGTAGGGGTCACGCAGCACGCGGGTGCCGATGCGATCCACAATGGTGTAGGCGCGCTTGAAGTCGCCGAATGCGATTGCATTGGCGTCAGCCGCAACATCTGACATGTCTTCGTTTTCGGTGATGCCGTAACCCAGCAGAACCGATGGGGCGCCCGCTTCCAGGCCTGGGCGCCACAGGTAGTTGCCCTCGCTGTCCTTCAGCTTGCGGACGTAGGCGACGGTCAGGTTGCCCATCATCCAGGTGCCGTTGGCGCGGTATCCCGCCTTGAGGGCGTGAATCAGGTTGATCAGGCTGTCGCCAGTGATCGCACCAGCGGTGCCGCTCAAAAGCTTTTGCAAAACGCCGAATGCGCGAGCTTCGTCGTCTTTCACATCCAGACCGTAAGCCAGCAGGCCTTTCGGCTTGTTGACGCCATCACCCTTAAGGAAAGCACTGCCTTCCTTCTCAGCGAAATCGCGGGCAACCTCGCCATTCAACCAGCCCTCGGCATCGAAGAAGATGTCGTCAAGGCTGGTCTGAGTGGCTTGTGGGTTGGCGTACAACTCACCCATGAACGCAGAGATGTTGCCGAGCTTTGGGGTGTTGGTCGCTGGGCGTGGATCGGTTTCACCCACCCAGCCGGCACCGTTGCCACCGAGGTTCACCAGACGCTTGTAGTCTGGGCTGCCAACGGTGATCTGGTTGCAGACTTGACGCATAGGCGAGGTGTCGAGCAGCAACTCGATGATGCTGCGGTCCAGCTCTTCAGGAACCGCGAAGCCGCCATCCGCATCAACGCCAACCTGCAATGCCTTAGCCTGAAGTTCGCCCAGGCCGGTTTCGGTGCCTTTGCGCACGAACTGCATGAATGCAGCCTTGTGTTCGCTGGCAGCCTTGGTGCCGGTACCGTCCGGGCGCTTCAGGGCGAGCAGCTCTTTTTCAAGATCGCCCTTCAGCGCATCCAGCTCGGTCAGCTTTTCGTTAAGCGTATCGACCTGGCCGGACAGCTTGCCTTTTTCTGCTTCCAGGCCGTCGATACGCTTGTCGTTCTTCTCTTTGAACTCGTCGAACTTTTTGCCCAGCGCTTCGGCAACGTCTTGTACGTCTTTGATTTCAACAGCCATGAGAGGCTCCTTACATTCGATCAGATAGAGTTTTTAGGAATTGCAGTGCTTCGTCGGCACCCGCCTCTCGCGGTGAAACTGCGCCGTAGCCTTTAGCCATAAAGGCCTTGGCCTGGGAGCCAGAAAACCCAACCTCTCGAAGGGCTCGCTCCACTTTGCTGGGCGGCGGTGTTTCGCCGCGGGCCAGCAGAGATTTCACATCAGTGATCCGGGCCTCGTCGTTAGCCGGGAAGGTGACCGGGGATACTTCCCACAGGTCGATTGCCTTCAGCAGCCAGATTCCCTTTTCTTTGTCGTAGTCGTAACCGCCGTCCTCGAGCATGTAGCCGATGGACAGTCCAGTAAGACTTCCTGCTTTCATGTGTCCGTGCGCACGCTTGGCCAGCGGGTCCGCCTCAACCAGAAGGCGACCCTTGACGTACAGACCAACGTCGTCCTCGCGCATCTCGGTGTAAACGCCAATCGGCTCGCTCATTTGGTGCTGCCAGAGCATTGCCGGCAGGCGCCCTTTTTCCTTCCACCTGGCGAGGCTTGCTGCGAATGCACCGCGGACAACCACATCGCTGTAGCTGTCCACGACGCCAAACACTGAGCCGTAGCCTTCGAACTCGCCGCTGTCGCTGACCGACTTAATGGTCAGCGGCACGTCAAGGCGCTGTTTTGTCTGCATCGTCGGCAGCCTCTGGTTTGGTAGTCATGTTCATTGGGGTGAGGTAGATGTCGCCGCCTTCTCGGGGGTTTTCGTCTTCCAGTTCGCGGCAGTCGTTCGGGCTCAAAATCCCCCACTGAATGCCCTTGCCGTAGGACTCATACCGGCCTTTCAGATCGCCGCGCATCAGCGCGCCAGCGTTGAACTTGGCGTAATGCGTCAGGCGGTCTTTATCGTTGAGCAGCCCCACTTGGATGCGGTGCTCGATACGGGTCATGATCGGAACCAGCGAGTAGTTCACGAAGCTCATGCCCATGTGCTCAATGTTGTTGAGCGTCATCTTTTCCATGCTGGCCACCAGGTGTGGCGGCACACGGAACAACCCGCAGATCTGGGCCTCGGTCAGTTTTTTGGATTCGATGAACTGGGTGTCCTGGGCGTTGAGGCTGATTGGCTTCCAGTCCAGCCCCATCTCCAGAATCATGGGTTTATAGGCGTTCGCCACCCCCATGTGCTGGCCTTGGAAATCCTCTTTCAGTCGACCAAATGCCTCGTCGGTGAGCTGTTGCTCGGTCCGCAGGACGCCGCTGGTCACGGCGCCGTTGGTGAACAGCTTGGCGGCGTGAGCGTCCATCGCCTGGCCCAGTCCCAGCGCTTGGCGTGCATAGGCAATTGGGTTTAACCCGTTGAGCCCGTCAAGCGTGAATAACCGCACATGCCACAGCTCATCCTGGGTCAGCGTCCGTGTCCCAGACTTAAAGTTGACGGTGTATTCAACCGTCCAGTCGTCTTTGAGTTTTGGCGTAACGATGTCAGGGCTGAGCGGCAATAGCTCAACCACGTTACCCAGCGCCATCACCTTGTAGGCATAGAAGTTGCCACGAAGACACAGACACGCCACCAACATCTCCCAGAACTCTTGGGCGGTCATGTAACTATTTGGCGCCATAGTAATGAGTGGGTAGAGCCGATGTGTCGTTGCGGGTAATCGCACTCGACCGGTCTGCTTAAGTAGCCGACAAGGCAGCATCCCCATCGACTCGGCCAACACCCGAACGCAGTTGAATACGACCAATTGCTGCATGGCGCTGGTAGTTGTTACGCGCTGGCCGGCATTGCTTTCGTAGCCCGCACCCAGAGCCTGAGCCAGCTTTTCTGGCGTATCAATAACCTGGGTTCCGCTCTTCCTTCCAAGCATTGCGCGAAGCATCAGCGGCCCCCTCGAATAATAGAGACCACTGACAAGATGATTAACAGCGCACCACAGACAGTCAACGCCAGGGGCTCACCCATCCAGGACCAAAGACCACGAGTCAGCAATGCCAAACCAAGGACGCCGACGAGATCGGGGGCAGCCTCTTTCAGCGCCTCCAGCTTTGGCGGCTTGATTTCGTCGGTCATAGAGTTCGAATTCCGTGCTTTGAGATGTGGTCAGATAGAGTGTCTTCGGGGTGAAGGTTTGCCAGGACACGCCCGATCGCCATGATCAGAGCTACGGCGCCGTCGATTTTGTTGTCGTCGCCCTGCTTGATTGGACGGACAATGTCGTCGTTCCCCGGCATGTTCTTGCCAATCACGTTGGCTATGCACCAGGTCATAATCGGATTGCCATCATGGTGAAAACGGCCCGCCTCAATGGCGGCCTCCAACTCCTTCATGGGGTCGGACATGTTGGTGTAGTTCTGAGTGATCGTGATCGGCTCAAAACCCTGGTCATCAAGGTCGTGACTCAGGCCTGTGGCGCCATGCGGGTCAATTGGGCATTCACGCACCGGGGCGTGATGATTTGCCTCTTTGGTGTCCTCGAGGATCTCGCGATAGTCGACCTCCGCACCGTCGGTCACATCCAGATGCTTGGAATGAATCCAGGCCTGGAAGCGCTCAGCCATACGCTTGTTATCGGTGTTGAAGGCGGTGTCGTAGGGAACCCAGAACTTCGGCGCAATGCTGTAATAGTGGTTCTTCCCATCGATGACGCGCCAGAACAGCCTGGCCCTTGAGTTCATATCGAGCTTACGCGCCAAGTCGAAACCGGCAATCCACTCCTGGCCCTCGAACTGGTCCAAGGTCAGCGACGTGTCTTCGCAAGCCTTCCAGCTTTCCATGTTGTAGAAGCCGGATTTGGCGCTAACCCAGAGGTTGAGATGCTTCGTTTTGAAGGTATTGGCAAAGCGCGCCGAGCGAATAGCCCTAGCCTGCTGACTTTCCAGGTACTCCTGAAACACCGATACGCCGTGGTTCGGGTTGGCCTTGGCCAGCATCTTCGGATCGGTCCAGTCGTCGCCCTCATCGAGCGTCCAGATCCAGCCGAACAACTCTTCATCCGGCACCGTACCGGCCAGCATCTCGACGACCTGGCGGCGCTTGTCGTAGCAAGGGCCCTCAATGTCGGCGCCGGCCGTGGTAATGATGAACATCAGCGGCTGACGCCTTGCGCCCATGCCTGTGAGCATGGTGTCGTACTGGGCCGACGTTGGGTGCTCGTGGTATTCATCGACGATGGCGCAGCTCGGCGATGCACCGTCGCCAGGATTGCCGATCAGGGGTTCGAAGCGACTGAAGTCGGACGGGATGTTCATGTTCGAGGCATTCACCTCGATGCCGGCAGCCTGAATCAGCATCGGCGACTTGCTAACCATCAGCTTGGCCGGCCGGAAAACCTCCCACGCTTGCTTCTCCGTGGTCGCACCGGCGTATACCTCGGCACCGAACTCGCCATCGGCGACGAACATGCTGATCCCCACGCCGCCGGCGACAACAGACTTACCGTTCTTCCTGGGCACTTCCCAGTAGCTTTCACGGAACCGGCGGTGCCCGCCCTTCTTCTTTACCCAGCCGAATGTCACGGCTAGGCCGAAAAGCTGCCAGGGCTCCAGCGTGATCAGCTGACGCTTGAATGCCCATTCACCCTTGGTGTGCGGGAGCAGCTGCATCAGCTTGAGCTTTTTCTCTGCCTTCGCCGCGTCGAACTTGAAACGGAAACCGCGCTTGCGGCTCGCCGCCAGATCATCGAAATGACGCTGCACTGCCTGGTGGATATAACGGCATGCCGGCACCTTCCCGCGGAGCAGCGACCGACCCCACGCCATTGCCTTGTCGACATTGGGGTGGGCAGATTTGGTCATCAGGTTCTCAGCAGGTTGGCAAATTCGTTGGTTTCTTTCTCCTTATTGCCGCCGATCAGTCGTGTGCGACTGGCCGGGTCTAGGCCCAGCATTGAACCGAACGTCACCATCTGGCGCATCGTTTCGTTCGCGGCGGTAAGTGCGGGGTTCTTCATCGGCCCACCAGTGGCCCCGGTGACGACGATGCCATGCAACTGGATCGATTCCTGCGCAAGGCGCCAGTTGTCGTAAGCACTACAGAAGGCCTCAACGTTGTGCAGGTCTGTGATCGCCACTACGTTCTCCCGCAACAGCTCCGGGACAATCATGTTCCACATGGTGGCGGCCCGCGGGCTGAACCACTCCGGCGGGTCGATCTGGGTGATCTTGGAAAACTGCGGTTCGGCTGTGTTAAGCGCGCGCTTGCCAGGGTTTCCGGCGAGTGCTTTTTTGGCCGTTGGCTTGGGTTTGCGACCACGGCCGGCGACCGTGGCGGTGCCTCCCATCGCGCAACTCCTGAATTTTTAATTTCGCGGGTGTAAGAAAAAGGCCAAGGGGACGGTCTAGCTACCGAAAACCCCAGACTTTTGACCCTCCCCCTACCCAAACGAGAATCGCGATCATTTGAGCGAGATTGCCGGTCAATTTGCACGGTTTCTCGATGGGTTTCCCCAGCCGCCGTCCTCAGACGCTGTCTTCCTGCTGTGGCAAGCGTGGCAAAGGGATTGCCAGTTCGAGCTATCCCAGAACACGCCCATGTCGCCTTTGTGGGGGACGACGTGATCGAGGTCAGTGGCAGCAACCACGAGACCTTGGCGCTCGCACTCGACACAGAGCGGATGCTTGGTCAGGTACGTCTTGCGCGCTTGCTGCCACTTATAGCTGTAGCCGCGCTGCGCGCTGGTCTCGCGTCGCCGCTCCTTCCGCTTGGCCTCGGCACTCTTGCCGATGTCCGCATGGTCATCACAGTAGCGAGGATTGCGGGTAAGGACATTGCAGCCCTGCGCGTTGCATGGCTTTTTTGGCCTCAAAGGCATAGCCGCATCTACTCCGAATCATTGAGCCGCGCGACTGAGCGCTTCGTCGGCCTTGTCTGCGGCCTGAGCTGCAGTTGTTGCGGCCTTAGTAGCTTTGTCGGCGGCGGTGCCAGTCTTGCGGGTCAGCTCTTCAAGACGCTTGTCCCGCTCTTCCATTGCTGTGTCGTAGGCCTTGCGAATGTCCGTGATCTGGTTGCTCTGCTTATCGGCGAGTGCCCAGTACGCCGCCTGATAGCCAAGGACAGCACCACCAACAACCAGCAGCACAGCAATGGCCCAGACCTCAGCGCGCCTCCACCACCGGCGAGCAATGAATTCCAGTGCGCATCTGTCCATCAGGCGATACCTCCAAGCTTGGTGCGCAGGCGGTGGATCTCTTCGCTCTGCAGCGTAACGCGCTCGGTGAGTTGTCCGACCTGGCTGGTGAGGGCCTCGATCTTCCCTTCCATCCTGCCAACGGCGGCGGCGAGATCGTTCCGCTCTTTCGCGAACTGATCGGCGCGGGCCTCAGCTTCTTTGCGGGCCGCACGCTCTTGGTTCAACAGCTCATTGAGCCGGCGCAGCGTGCCGATATCGGCGTTATCCATGGCCCGATCGGTCGCGTCTTTAGACAGGAACTTACGAAGCCAGAGCAGCCCGCCCAGCACGACAGTGGCACTACCGCCCAGCCAGGTAGCTGTGCCCGGACCGAGGTCAGTAGGGTCCATCCGATACTCCAGAAACGAAAAAGCCCCGCACAGTGGCGGGGCTCAGAATTTTGGGTCGTCTCTCATAACGCGCAAGATCGACATGATGGGGTTAATTTACGGCCAGTCGGCCAATGGGTCAAGCGGCATCTACAAAGATTTGTTCACGGTCGAATATCTCGGTCGCGTGGATCACGGCCTGCTCTTCGAGCTTCTCCAAACGCTTGTGGATTCCGCCTCGCCAGTTGCGGCGCGTGCGCTCCGGCGAGCCGGCCAGATCCCAAGTGTTCATGTCGTAGAACTCGGCGGGCAGTACGATCATGTCGGTGGAGCGCTTGCCGACCTGCACGCCCTTCAGCTTCGGTATGGCCCAGGCCGTCAGCGCCTTATAGATGAACAGCTGCGGTGCCGGCGAAACCATGCGCGCTACCAATCTGCCAATGGCACCGACCTTGTTGGCCTTGTGCGTGGAGTACTTGGCCACCAGCACATCCCACTGAGCCGGCTCAAGCTGACGGTGAAGCAGCGCGTACAGGCAACAGTCGTAATCGAACTTGTCACGCACAGACAGCGTGCTACCTGTGCCGCCCTGGCGAAGATCGGCGTCGATCAGCTTCTGCCAGGATTGCTTGGTGCTGTTGTCGATGGTGTCCGCAGCCAGCACCCGCACAAGGGTGCCCATCACGTCTTTATACATAGCCATGGCTCAATCCCCTGTGAAGTTGGTGCCGCCGGCACCGCGACGGTTGTTCTGGTTGTACTGGGCGGACTCACCTTGATGACTAGGGCCGCGCTCCAACGACTTCACCACGGCCCGCACGCTCCGCAGTTTCAGCCCTAACTGGATCACCAGGTCATGCATCAGAAGAGGCTCAAGCGTCTCGGCGTGAACAAAACCCGAAGAGTGGCAGCCAATGCATTCGAGCTGATGGAACACGCCGCGGATTAGGCCGGCACCATGGCATGAGGGGCACTCGGTCATTGGTATCAGGCAACGCACAAATGCGGGGCCACTGCTCTTTTTCATCATTTTTAAACCTCGCCTATGGTTGAATATTGATTGGCCTCGCAGCCCTTATGCTCCGTGGCTTTCAGTGAATTACCGGAATCTTCAAATCTAAAGCCGGTCAATCCGTGAATCGCTGCAAAGCCTTTTTGATCTAGATGCGCGTGCCACTGCTCCAGGGCATCACGCTTGCGACTCATCACGTCCGACTGGATGTACACCTTCACGTTGTGGCCCATGGCGTGGTTGATCAGCAGCTCGCCAATCAGGTGGTCGATGCCGAGATCTGCCCAGCCAGTACGGGCCACCTTGCGCAGGTCATGACTGGTCCACTCGCCCTGCCCCAAACGACGGAACACGGCGCAGCCCTGAGCCTCGCCCAGCGCCTTGCCGTTGCGCGCCGGGAACATGCATTGGCCCTCATAGCCTCGGGCGTACTGACCTTCGCGGTACTGAGTCAGCAGCGCGCACACCTGCTCGGTAAGGGGCAAGTGATGCTCGACACCTGTCTTTGTGTTCTCGGCCGGGATGAACCACTCGCGCTCGGCAAGGCTGATGTGCGACCAGCGGGCCAGCCGGGTTTCGCCGATCCGTGTCCCGTGGCAGAGCATCATCAGCGCGAGCATCGAATCCAGAGGTGCAGTGGTCATCACGTTGGCCAGCTGCGCGATCAGGCCTTCCAACTGGACACCGCGAAGACGGGATGGCTTGATGCCGACCTTCGCCTTTGAGAAGTCATTGAACCGGATCGCCGCCATCGGGTTGGATGTGATCATCCCCAGCTTGGCTGCCTGACGGAACGCCAGGGCCAGCAGCTGGAATGCCGAACGCACGTAGTCGATGGAAACCGTCTCTTGAAGCGGCCACATCAGCAGTGTGTCGAGCGCAGCCTTGTCAATGGCGATCAGCGGCAGGTCGCCCAGGCGCGGTTTCAAGTGGCACTTGATGATCGAGGCGCCGGTGTTCTTGCGCTTGCTCGACAGATTTCGATCGCGCGACATGCGATCAGCGAACCAGTCCAGCAGCTCGCCGACGCTGTTCCACTTGGACAGGCTCGCGCCTTCGCCAGCGGCCAGGCGCAGACGGATCGCCGGGAGCGCAGCGACCACCTGGGAATGAAAAAGCTCAGGGTAAGTGCCGATGTGGTTCCACTCCCCTTTCAACACTAGGAACCATGAACCACCGGTTCGCGCCTTATTGAAGCGCAGGTACAGGCCCTTGTTCTCAAGGTCGCGCAGGTCCTGAACAGTGCCAGCCGACTGCCGCTTGATTTCTGCTTGTGTGATTTTCACCGCGGCAGTGGTCATAGCGCCTTCCTCGCCAAACGCTCTACCTCTGCTTTTCTTTCCCGACGGGATCGCTCGAACTCTTTAATGGAGCGCTCACGCCTTTGATTAATGAGGTGACCACAAAAAACGCCAACCACAATGGCGACGAAGACAACAATCAGGAACTGTTCGTATGCAGTCATGCGGCAGCCTTAGTTTGAGGTTGAAGAAGGTAGGCTCTGATCGCCTCAATAGCGTCGACGTGCCCACGGCAAACGATGGCCAGGTAACCCTGATCGGTCAGCGCCTGCAGGTATGCGTCCTGGGCCGGGGAGACGGCGGCGTCATACGGCGCCCGGGCCTTGAATTCGATGTACAGGCCGAAGTACCCGCCGCGGGCCATGGGCAGTACCAGGTCGGGAACGCCGGCCTTCACGCCCTGCTCTTTAAGCTTGATCGCCACCAGCTTGTGCCGGTGCCCACCGTTAGGGACGTGGTAGATCAGCTTCGCGGCAGCGGGATAGCGCAGGCTGATCTCCTTGAGCAAGGCGGCCTGCTCCAGCCCCTCACGGTCGATGGACTTGGCGCGCGCGGGTTTCGCACCAACGGACTGTGGGTTATAGGGCTTCAAAGTTTCACCCTCCCTTCACGGATCAGGATGTCCTGGGTGCGCATGACGCCCTCGGCCAAATACAAACGAACCTCGTCGCGGGACAGTTGCACCGGCGCCCGCAGGCGGCCGTCGGCGATGTCGTGGCAATAGCCGCAAGCCCAAGCCGCCTGGAAGTCGTTCGGTTTCAAGCCAACGCCGCATGTGCCGGCCAAGCGGTAGTGCGCCAGGACTGTGGTGGACGGCTCGCAAGAACAGCCAGGGAAGCGCACCTGGCAATCGCGGTCACGCGCGGCTTTGGTGAGTTTGCTCATCGCGCCTCCCGATACCAAATCTGGCCATCAGCTCTTGCCGAGCCGCCTTGCCGTCAGTCGTGATCCCCATTCTGGCTACCTGAGCAGAGGCGACCCGCTCAGTGAGCTCGGAGGCACGTTCCGCGGCTGACTTGTTGCCGTCGTAACCGATGCCGACGGCGATTTCCTCAAGAGGCAGACCCTGTACCAGAAGGCGGATGGTGATGTCGTACGCCCGGTCAAAGACCTTGCTGGCCTTTTCTGGAATCAGGTCGCCAAGGTTGTGCATCTCGCACTGGAGCGCAGCATGTCGCACTGCAACGTGGGACCAAGTGCGCGCGCCGAAACGGCTTGGGTGTGAGTTTTCGAGCGCCTCACGGAACGCCTTATCGTGGGAGGGAATGCCCAACATCTCGGGCGTCGGCTGGCACCACTTGATGAACTTGCCGACGCTTGGCGCGAAGTCGCCGCCGATTTGGCGGCAGTTCTGTAGGCCGTAACGGATCTGCTCAAGGGTCGTGATCCCCGCAACGATGAACGCCTTGATCCAGCTGCGCTTGGCGGCATTCAACGAATCGGCATCAGGCCAAGCCTGTTTCCAGGCAGGGAAAATCGCCTGCAATTCTTTGAACAGCGCGTTCACGACGTCGGCGGTGCCTGGCGGCAACTGCTTCGGCTGAACCAGCGCTACCGGTGGCAGGTTGCCCATTGTGCTGAGCAGTTGTTCGGTGCTGCGTGGCTTCTTGTTTTCCATCACAGGTCTCCCAGATCGTTTGCCCAGCTGGTGTCATCGAAGTCAGGCGCCTTGCCCTGCCCCAAAGCTTTGACGCGTTCGCGCTTGACCCACTGAACCAGTCGGTAGCACCAGCCTGCCGAGGTATCGATGGTTGCTGGCTTGGCAACGAAGAAGCCCATGAAAGCTCTGATCGCCTGCTCAGGAACGGCATCGGCAGGAAGCCCGGCGATTGCGATTTGATCCGACAGCGCCTTCTCGTTCGGAGCCCAGGTGGCGAACATGGCGAAACGTTGGCGATCATCCTGCGGTTCAACAGCGGCGCGGTTCTGTTCGTCGAGAGCGGATTGGATCTCGCGCTGCTGCAGCTGCTCTTCGGTTCCTTGATGGTTAAGTGATGGATTGGGTGCAGCCGCTGCACCCCGTTCTGTTCCAGACTGCACCCCGTTCTGTTGTGGGTTGCACCCCGTTGCATCATCTGCACCCCGTTTTGTACGGGGTGCAGGATTTGCACCCCGAAATATTTGAAGGTCATAAACGACTGGGCGGCGGTCGTGTCGATCAATGTGAACCGCAGCGATGGCCTGATTGCCTTTTTGAATGAGTCCGAACTGCTCCAGATCGTCAAGCTTGTAACGCACGGTACGCTCGGAAAGGCCTGTGTCTTGGGCCAGGGTGGAAGCAGAAGGGAAAGCGCCTGTGCCGTTCGAGCCGGCGTAGTTGGCCAGGCACAGCAGTACGTGACGCGCGCTTGAGTCTTTCAGGGTTTCAGTGGGCAGAGAAAGCGCCCAGGACATTGCTTGAACGCTCACAACGAGCTCCCTTTGAAAAAAAATAGAGTGGCCGTCGGCGCAGGCTTTAAGTGTCGCGACACTTTTTCGGACTCACCTGAAAGTGTCGAGACATCGCTGAAACTGTTGACTGTGGGTGTGTTTTTGATCACTATTCACCTCGAGATAAAGCTGTACTAAGCCGCCCTGCCAGGCGGTTTTTTTATGCCTGCGATTTGGATACTGGATGAATTAACAGCTAATCCAGAATCTCTAGCTGCCGTTCCCCGCTAAACGGAAAATGGCGTCATCGAACAGATCAGGCGGACTGCTTCAATGGCTGAGTCGGGTCATCGTCTCGATTGGCGACCAATGCACCACCAGACTCCTTTTCAAGAACGCACTGCATTGGGTAAGAAAAACCACCCGCAGCGCGGCACTGGGAAACGCGGCTACCGCTAACGCGGAGCGCGTCACCGATGGCGCGCCCGGTGCGGAAATGTTTTAGGGCTTCGTCGAAGGTCATGGGCGTGTCTCCATTGTCTCCGGCGAGTTTAGAGTTCTTAACAACACAAGGCAAGTTATCTAAACAGTGAAATGTTTAGAATCCTAAATATGGACTTTAAAGACCGCGTGATCTCACGCATGAAGGCGCTCAACCTCAGCGCCACCGACATCAGCAAGCTGACTGGCGTATCAAAGGCGACGGTCAGTTTCTGGGTGAGCGGCACGAATGGCGCAAAGGGGAAAAACCTTTTGGCGCTAGCGAAGGCTTTGGATTGCTCGCCGGATTGGTTGTCCGATGGCGTCGGTACGCCGGATCAAGCGTCCAGCGACGACACTAAGGCCGGAATGTCCACGGTTGAGCTGATGGCAAAAATGCTCGCGTCTAGGGCTGGAAAGAATCTTTCGGAAAAGGCTCGCGAGACGATGCTCGCGGCAGCGGAGCAAGCAGATAGTCCAGCCGAGCACGGCGGGAGTTTCGTCTCAAGCCATCTGTCGAGTCTTCGACCCACAAGTGAAGAAATCGTCATTCCTCAATACGATATCCGAGCGGCTATGGGGCACGGCCAGGTGCCGCCCGACTACACCGAGGTCGTTCGAAATCTAGTAGTGCGCGAGGAAATTCTTCGCGAGAAAGGGGTTACTTATACCTCCGCGTCATCGCTGGGGATGATCAACGGCTGGGGCGAAAGCATGGCCGGGACGATCAACGACAAAGACCTGGTGATAGTCGACAAGGGGATAAAGGATTTCATCGGCGAGGGGATATACGTTCTCACTTGGCATGGAGAGCTGTATATCAAGCGTGTAATGCGCATGGACGAAGAGTGCTACAGGCTGATATCCGACAACAAACACTATGAAAACCAAACGGCTCGAATCGACGACGTGACGATCCACGCCAAGGTGCTGTTGATCTGGAATGCCCGAAAGGCATAACCAAAAGCCCGCCACCTAGCGGGCTTTTTTATGCCCATCAGAAAGGCGCGGGCTCTTCAACCGCATCTAACTCATCATGATCCTGGACCCGGGGATCTTCATCGGCCGCAGCTTCCCAGCTCAAAGTGACCGATTCATCTTCGTCGTTGAAAGTCATCTCAATACCGTCAACGTCGGCGAGCACGCCCATAACCTCCTCCCACTCACGCTCTCCATCGCTATCAAGCCTGTGGATGGTTGCCCACTTCCGGTCCTGAGCGATGGGATGGTTAATCATGCTGGAGACTCTGAGCGTGAGGCGCTCAACTCCTGATACGGGGGCTTGTTGCTGGGTTTTCTTCTGCGGACTCGCCATCGGCTGCTCCTTAATTGCTGTATATCCATACAGGTTAATGCGCAGATTATCCGATCTTTTCTAATCGCGTAAGTCTTGACGCAATCAGCGTTCGGGCGTATCCCGCGGCCACAAAAGTTAAGATATCTAAAATAACGGTTGACGATTTCTGTTTAGTTTTCTAAATTTGCTCCATCGCCGAGTAGAACTCGGCGATACACGACTGGTGAAGCCGCCAGATAGCTCGGGATCAGCGAAGTGATCTCCCAGCCCCTGAAAACGGGACCGACTGGATCAAGCTCTTTAAACAGAACGGAAGATTTCACTGGCTGGCCTTGGCGACAGGGCCAGACGGGAAACCAACCGGGAGTCACATTGATGGAATCAACAATCGTCAGCGGCGCATGGAAGGGTCATCTCGGACTCGGCCTTGCGCCAAAGGAAGTTCAGTACCTGCTGGGCACCGCCCAGGGCAAGACGGCGAAGGAGATTGCCCGCCAGTTCGACGTTGCGGCCTGCACCGTGGCCAAGCGCCTTTCCTGCGCGATGTTCAAGCTCGGCGTCACCCGCCAGACAGCCGCGGTGGCCGAGGCGATGCGCCGTCAGATTATCTCCCCGATGTGCTTCACATTGGCGGCCTTGATCGCAATGCACGCAATGATCAGCGATGACTCCATGCGCCGCGATCGCCGGGCACCAGAACGCCGCACCGCGCAAGTGCGTGTGGTTCGCCAGTCGGAAAGGCCAAGCCTCACTGCGTAACCGAAAGCATCACTCCTGCACCTTGGCGACAGGGTGCAGCGGGATGTAACCCAACCCAGAGGAATCACCATGTTAGGCAAATTGTTCGGCAAGAAATCCGGTCAGGCCCGTGCAGCAGTCGCCAAGCTGGCAAATCGCGATCTGATGGAAGCGGTGGTGTACGGCTCAATCTACGTTGCGGCCGCTGATGGCGAGCTTGAAGAGAGCGAGCTGTCGAAAATCGAAACCATCCTCAGCAACAACCCGGCGCTTCAGGGATTCGGCGCGGAGCTGTCCAACACCATCGACCGTGCCAAGACCGACTTCAAATCAGGCACTCGCATCCTGCGCCAGAACGCCGAGAAAGAACTTGGTGACCTGGCCCACTCCCCAGCCGAAGCGTTGACCGTACTCAACGTGATGCTGACGGTGGCCGAGGCCGACGGCGAGATCGAACCCGCTGAGCTGACCGCGCTGGAGCGCAGCGCGAAGCTGCTCGGCCTGAACCTGAAAGACCACCTGTAATGCCGGGCTTCACAGAGCTGGTGAAAAGCCTGCGGGCTTTTCTCATCGTCGCTCTGCTCGTCGGCGTGGTGCTGATCGATTCAGTATCTCGAATCATCAGCATGTGCGCCGACGGGTTCCTTGCGGTGCTGAGCCTGCTTCTGATCTGGCCGCTGATCAAACAGCGCTGAGCATCACTTCTGCCCATTCAATGAGTGGGCAGCGGGATGCGGACGACCAATACCGCTATGCGGCCACCTGCATCAAAACCCAACCGGAGAATCTCATGCTCCTACTGTTCCTGATCGGCGCAGCGCTCAGCCATGCGCGGCCAGAACCGCCACCTGATGACGGCCTGCCAACCGATCCACTGTGCTACCACCGTGAGCGCTGGCGATGTACCGGCGGGGTCTAGGCGTTCTGGCGCTCAAGGTCCCGCCCAAAACTCAAACTACTGCGTCGGTGAAAGGCCCGAACGTCCAACGGGCCTTTCTTTTTACTCGCCTTTATCCGTCAGCTCCCTCCCCTGGGCCCACCGACACATACCAGGCGGTCAGGGTGCTGACGAATAAACGCAACCCACTGAGGTATCCAGCATGCACGCATCAATTCAACAGCGCGTAGACGGGGTTGCGGCCCTGCATGTTCGCTCCCGCATTGCTACCGAAGACTTCTACGCCCTGATCGGCAAGGAGCAGCCAGTGCAGAAGATCCGCTATCAGATCATCACCCGCGGTAGGGCGTATCACATCGTCGAGCTCGCCACCGGCAAGGTGAAGGGCTTCCGCTGGACATGGAAAGAGGCCAGCAACTTCGCCCAGGCACTGGAGTCTCGTGCAGACGGCGTGAAGGTGACGCTGTCAGGCGGTGCGCAATGATCGGTGTACCGATGCCAAACCCGAAAGACGCTGTGATTGCTGACCTTAACCGCCAGATGGATGCATTTTTCGGCGCGGGCAAGTCAGTTGAAGAGATCGCCAGCGGCGTATCAGGCGAGAAAGGCGGACCAATCAAAAGCACTCGTAGCGAGAAGCTGCGCGCCGTGCGGGACAAGATAGCGCCGCGGTTAAAGCGCCTTGTCGATGAGGGGTATTCGCTGCACGAGGCTTGCCTGGAAGCCGGCGTTGACTACAAACGCGCCAGACTCATCGCCAGCGAAAACAACTTCAAGCTGCCCAGCAACCCATGAGGCGGATCAGCAAACAGGTGCGGCAGCGCCGACGGCAGGCATGGCTTGATTTGCCAGCACATGAAATCGAAGAGGTAGGCCCTGGCGAAGGACAACGCGCAGATCCAGCGGGACAAGCGTGCGAAAGAGAAGGCGCTGCTCGACAGGATCGGCGCCGAGAAGCGAACGTTGATTGTCTCCAAAGCGCTCGATGACGCGCTTCAGGTGCTAGGCGAGCGCCATGACTTCGAGGAATGGCAGGAAACGGTATCGACCTTCCTGATCAACCTGGCAGCTGCGTCAGCCGAAGAATCCGCCCGCTTCGTCAGCATGTCGCGACCTGATTTCGAGATGACAGAAAAGCAGTCGCGACAGCTTGATGAGTTCGCCAAGACCGGGGTTGAAGCCCTTTAGGGTGACTATGCTTTTACCCGCACGCCAGTCAGGACAGCAGTGTGAGCATTGCTTATCTCTGCGCATGCGGAAGAAATTCGATCATCTCGAGCAGGATCCTCATGCGGAAAGCTGGATACCACCTCCGCCGCTAAATCCAGCAATGATTTAAGGTCAACACCCTGCTTGTGTGCCGCTTTAACAACAGAAATAAGCGCAACTTCTAAAGAAATCTCACGATCAGTAGCCATCTCAAACTCCTTAATCCGGCGCCATGCCGGTCACCCGTAATACCCCATATCAATCTCGGACGCAGATATTTTTAGATTCTAGCTTGAGCGAACTATGAAAACTGCCGCTATCGCAATCACAGCGACGACTCCAAACACCATCCGTGCGAGCCAAGGAGCTGTTAGCCAGACGCCGGTAACCCCGGCAATCTGCCCAATATTTTTTTCGCTGAAATAGCGGCCAGATGGCGGCTCGCGAAAAGGATTTCCGCAGTGGGGGCAGGAGTAGGCTTTATCAGAGATTTTTGCAGAGCATTCAGGGCAGTCAATTAGGCTCATGATTTTTTGTCCGTTTTAATTAATGGCTGCAAACCAATATGAAGACTTCATTTTCTGATTTTGGTTCTGCGGGAAATCATATGAGCCCACTCATTAACGAATCACGCCAGCCGGCTCAGTAGCAGGCAGGCCGGCGAGGTCACGCCACTTCGCCAGGTCAGCGATCAACTTAAGTCCTGGGCGCACCTCAGCTTCGAGCGCTTCATCAGGAAGGCTCAGCAGGCGGACAACCTCAGCGCCGATCAGGCGTATCGCTTCCACATCGGTTTTCGTGCTCATCGCAGTCACCGTCAGGTTTTTGCTGAGTGCAAATCATCAACCCAATTTACGAATCACGCCAGCAGGCGAGGATCCCCTATGTCCGCACAACAGAAGAAACACCCCTTCGATTTCAAAACCCAATACGGACTCGGCTTCAACCCTCAGGACGACGAGATCGTTGTCGACTTCTTCTGCGGTGGTGGCGGCGCCGGTACCGGGCTGGAAATGGGCCTGGGCCGCACGGTGAACGTGGCGAAGAACCACAGCCCGCAAGCGATCAGCATGCACACCGTGAATCACCCGGGTGCCAAGCACTTCACCACCGACGTGTTCGAGGGTGACCCGGACACCGAGTGCGGTGGCAAGGCCGTCGGCTGGTTCCACATGTCACCGGACTGCACGCATCACAGCCAGGCGGCCGGCGGCCAACCGCGTAAGCGCGAGATCCGCAACCTTTCGTGGATTGGCTTGAAGTGGGGAGGCAAGAAGCGGCCCCGAGTTATCAGCCTGGAGAACGTGAAGCAGATCCTGCAGTGGGGTCGCCTGATCGCCAAGCGCGACAAGGCAACCGGCCGCGTGGTGAAGCTCGGCGGCGACGTTGCTGCACCTGGTGAGGTTGTGCCGGTGGGTCAGCAGTTCCTGATCCCGGACCCGAAACAGCGGGGACGAACCTGGCGCCGCTTCGTGACCTTGCTGGAAGCAATGGGCTATGTCGTTGAGTGGAAGGTGATCAAGGCGTGCGACTTCGGCGCGCCGACCAGCCGGGAGCGCCTGTTCATGATCGCCCGGTGCGACGGCCAGCCAATCGTGTGGCCGGAGGCGACTCACGCCAAAAACCCCGCCAAGGGCCAGCAAAAGTGGAAAACCGCCGCCGACTGTATCGACTTCACCGACTTGGGAAAAAGCATCTTCGGCCGCAAGAAGGACCTGGCCCCGGCCACCCTGCGCCGCGTTGCCAAGGGCATGAAGAAGTTCGTCATCGATAGCGCAGCGCCGTTCATTGTGCCGATCGCCAACTGGTCGGGAGAGACGGTGCAGTCGGCCAGCGAGCCGCTGCGCACCATCACCTCCTACCCAAAGGGCGGCGCCTTTTCGGTGGTCAGCCCAATCATCGCACCGGCAACGCACCAGGGCAGCGATCGTATCAATGACCCGCTTGATCCGCTGCCCACGGTTACGTGCGCGAATCGGGGTGAGCTGACCCTGATCAGCCCCTTGATGGTTGGAGCCGGTGGGCCTGAGTATTCCGGCAAACCGGTGGGCATGGACCAGCCGGTGGGCACACTGATGACACAGAACCATCGAGCACTGGCTTCCGCCTGCATCGTTCAGGCCGGGCACGGCGAGGGCTCTGGCGCGAACAAACGCCGCTCCCACGGGGTCAATGACATCTGCGGGCCGGTCGGCACCGTCACTGCCAGCGGCGGCGGACAGGCAGTCAGCGCCGCGGTAATGATCCAGGCGAACGGCGGGTTCAACACCATGCACGCCAAGGGCATGCACGAACCCATGACGACGGTCACCAACACTGGCAGCCAGCAGCAACTGGCCGTGGCAAACCTGGTGCACTTGCGTGGCAACTGCGATGTGCGCGACCTCAACGACCCGCTGCACACCATCAGCGCCGGCGGCCAGCACCACGGGTTGGTCAGCGCATTCATGGAGCGGGCATTCGGCGGCAGCATTGGCCAGGGCCTCGATGATCCAGCGCCGACCATCACCGCCGGTGGTGGCGGCAAGAGTTCGCTGGTGTCGCTCACCCTCTCGCCAGAGCATGAAGCAGGCGCCCTGCGGGTTGCCGCCTTCCTGATCAGCTACTACGGCACCGAGAACATCAGCGCATGTGACTCGCCGGCGCCGACGATAACCACAAAGGACCGCCTGGCCATGGTCACCGTGATGGTCAAGGGAACGCCCTATGTGATCGTCGACATCTGCCTGCGGATGCTGAAGCCGGCCGAGCTGTACAAGGCTCAGGGATTCCCCGCCGACTACGTCATCAGCCACGGCGCCGACGGCAAGCCGTTCACCAAGACTCAGCAGGTGCACATGTGCGGCAACAGCGTCAGCCCGCCGCCGATGGCCGCCCTGGCTCGAGCCAACGACCCATGGCGCGCCGAGCAGCGCCAAGCATACGCCGCGTAACTCCCTCACTCCACCGCCCGGGCATGGCCCGGCAAGGACTCCCCGTGATCAACCTGTTCTGGCGCCTGGTCGCCAAGCTGCTTGCGCGCCCGGCGGTTGCCGCCTGGCTCATCGGCCGCGCCCAGCGCACCCCATACCTTCACATCATGTCCGCCGACGGCACCGAGATGTATATGGGCCGCTGGTGGCTGTTCAACCCCTACTCCCGCGAAACGCACAAGCCAGCGCTGTGGTGGTGTCCCTGGTCGTTCCGCGTGCACCACATCATGCGGCCCGACGAAGACCGAGATTTGCATGACCACCCGTGGAACGCCCGCACCATCATCCTGCGAGGCTGGTACACGGAACAGCGGCTGCTCGACCATGAAGATCCGGTGCTGTCAGGGCTGAACGTGCCGGCCGGCGCCCAGGCCACCGAATACATCGACCGTCACGCCGGCGACACCGCGAGGCTCAACCACGGCGAGTACCACCGGATCGACGAACTATCCCCCGGCGGCGTCTACACCCTCTTCATCACCAGCAAGTGGCGTGGTGACTGGGGCTTTCTGGTCAACGGCGTGAAGGTGCCATGGCGCACCTACACCGGCACAGACAATTGAGGTTTTGAGTATGAGCAAGGTAATTCAAACGGTTGAAGAACTGGACGCCGTGCTGCATTGGCGCGGCAAGCACGCTCAGGCGATCCGTGAACGTCACGCCCTTCAGCAGCGCCTGACCGCAGCGAATGAGAGGAATGACTTGGCAATTGACCTGCTCCGGCGCGCACGCGCAGTCGTTGAGGGTGGCGGCTGGACTGATCTTGAAAGGGATATCGCCAAGTTCCTGAAGCCATGCAAGCCAGCCGCCAAGCCCTATGGCGAGCCGGTAGCGCGCCACCCTGACGCAATCATTGAGGGCGTGATGACCTCGGTTGGAATAACTCATGCGATCTACGCCAGCACTGTCTCGCTTAAGCATGGCGAGCAGGTGAAGCTCTACGCCGAGCAGCCCGCGCCGGTAGCGGTAGTTAGTTCCGGCGGCCACCTTCGCGCAGAGGCCCGCCAGTGCGATAACTGCAACCATGTCGGAATTAATGATTCTGGAGTGGGCATTGGCGCCTGCCATGATTGCGAATGGCAAGGCCCTGAACCAATAGAGGACAAGTGCCCAGGCTGTGATTCGGAAAACTGCATGGCAGCTGCATGCCCAAAATGCGGGGCTCGCTATGTGCTGCTAGCCGAAAAGAATCTACCAATCCAAGCCTGCCTCGACGAGCTGAAACGCCTCAACCCCTCTCTGTAACCCCTCCCCTTCAAAGTCAGCCGCTATAGCGGCAAGGACGAGCTCGACCATGGAAAAGATAAAACTCGGCCCGGACCATTATCGCTACGTCGACGAGCTCGACCCGAAAGGCCTGGAAGTCACCTGCAAAAAGTACGTGGTTATCGGCGAAACCGATCAGTGCTGGTACATCGTGGAGGAATTCCACAACAACCTCTTCGGCGGCCCGCATCGTGAATCGATGCTAAAGCAGTACCGCAAACGCGTGCTGAAGGAAGGCGGTGAGCACGGTCGCCGGTTCGCCTATACCGACAAATCCCTGGCACTTCGCTCGTACAAACAGCGCAAGTCCTGGCAGATGCGCCATGCCGAACTTGCGCTTGAGCGTGCTAAGGCTGCCATAGGTTATTTCGGCGATGCCAGGATCGAAAACACCGTACCGTCTGACGTACTGGTGGTCCCGTGCGAATACATCCAGGCCATGAACTGGAGCGAATGCTGATGACCGACTACACCGAACTGAAACGGCTGGCCGAGGCCGCCAAGAACGACTGCGGCGACTATGTCGCGCTGAATGATTACGGAATGGCGGTACCGCCATCCGTGGTACTTGAGCTGATCGCCGACCTGGAGCGCAACCAGCGCATGCTTCTTTCGGCCAGCATGGAAATGGGCGCAATTGGCAATGCGCTCAACGCCGAAATGAACGCCGACGGCGATGAGTTGCTGGGCATAGTTGTCGAGCTCAAGGCTGAGCGCGACAGCTTGCGCGCGGATCGGGACGGATTGCTCGAAGCAGGGGCTCACCTACTATGATCGCCACCCTCTGGTTCGCCTACGTCTTCATCTACAAGGTGGGCAGGCCATGACAGACCATGAACTGTTAAATCTGTCAGCCAAAGCAATGGGCTTCGAGCTGGAGTACCGGCGCGGGAGCGATGCCTTCTACTACGATGATCCAGAATCTGGCCGGGAGCAATGGAACCCACTCAGCGATGAAGGCCAGGCTGTCCGCATTGCGGTGCAGCTTCAGCTCAGCATCCTCTGGCTCACCAACCTGCAGTACGTGGTGGTCGAGCGTCGCGGCTTTGGCGAGAACATCGGCTGGACCGACGATGCAGGACGAGCCGGCGCGCTACGCCAAGCAGTCACCGTCGTAGCAGCTCAAATCGGCAGCACGCTTCCTTAACCCAATCCCCTGCATACCTGCCGTCGAATGGCGTCAGGGCAATTGACTATCAACCCAGCGCTCAGCAGCAGCCATTGCCTCATCGAGCGCCGCCGGATAGTCAGGCCAGGGCCCGGTCAGTTCAGCAGCAACTTCGCCCAACCCATCAATTGACGCGGGCTCGATGATCTTCGCGGCAACCGGTGCATCGTCGTTCGGACGTCGCCAGTCGAACTTGAGGAACATCGTGTGACCCCGATATGCGTGGGCAATCGGAACATCTATTTGGTGTGACACACGCCCTCCTGGCAATTGGGTGGAATGAATACCCGTTTTACACCCATCCCAACAACACAGATATCTAGGCACAACGCCATCACTCCATCCCCCTACATGCCTGCCGGTGAGCGGCGGGCGAGGTATTCCTATGTCCGTAGAATTGAAAGGCCACATCCTGAATCAGCGCCAACTGGACGCAATCGTCCCGGTTATGAATCTGCTGATGCAGGGAAAGGTTAAGCAGAAAGGCTTCGAAGACGCGTGTGTCAAGGCGCTTGAATCGGCTGGGTGCCCAGTGGGATACGACACGTCCATGCCGGGATCTGACACAACAGTGGCGGAACGAGCCCAGGCATGGATCCTGAATGGCCGCGTAGGCATGTCTGCAAAGGCGATCTACTGCCACATGACAGGCAATGCTGACAAGGATCGCTGGAATCACCCGCACGACCCTGACGACCTCAATCGCTGCCTCCTGCTGCTGGATCTGATACCAGAGTGGAAAGAGCGCATGCCGGAGATGAAGTCGCGCAGTCCTGCATGGGCTGGGCTGGCAGCCAGCTGGGCAGAGATCAGCCAAGCCTTTGTCGATGAGGCTGGGATGGATTGGTGCAAGGCAAAAAGCGCACCGAAAACCTACGCCCTCATGGAGCAGGCAATCGGCAACTACGAAGAGCCTGGCGTTTTCCGCATCCGCCTGTAACCCACCTTCTGCCGCTATAGCGGCAAGGACACCCCATGTTCGCTATGAAACTCACCCTGATACTGCTGGGCGCTTTGCTGTACCTGGTAGGAACCATCGGCTGGTTCTTCTGGGCCGGGCCTTACCTGCTGAACACCGGCACTACCGGGGCACTGCTCTACGCCTTCGCCGGCACATGCGCCTGGCTGCTGATCAGCTTCGGCCTGGCAATCCACATCATCAAGACAGCGCGGCCCACGGTGGGCGGGAGGTAGAAATGTTTTTGACAGCAGAGGAAGTTGCCGACCTGACCGGCTACAAGAAGCCAGGGGCACAGATAAAGTGGCTGACCGCAGAACGATACGGGTTCGCGGTAGGTGGTGATGGTCACCCGAAGGTGCTGCGCCAAGTTGTCATCGGGCGACTGGGTGGTATTCAATCAAGGAAGGGGCCGGAGTTGCGGCTGTGCTGAGGTGAGATAGATGCGACCGCGCAAGAAGGACCGGCACCTGCCAGCGTGCATGTACCAGAAGCACGGCGCCTACTACTTAGTCCGCAAGGGCAAGTGGTTGCGCCTTGGCACGGATTTTCAGGCGTCTCTCGCTGAGTACGCCATGCTTCTGGACAAGCGCAGCATGGGCGGAATGCCCAAACTGATCGACGACGCGCTGGAACACATGCGCACCAGGACAAAGCCGCCGCTGAAGCCGAACACGCTCAAGCAGTACGAGGCGGCTTGCGAGCGGCTGAAGGAGACCTTCGCCGACTTCGAGCCGCGCGAGGTGCTTCAACGCCACGTCGTGGCGCTCAAGTTGCACATGGCGGACACGCCGAACATGTCGAACCGGGTGATCTCGGTACTGCGGGCGGTGTTCACCTACGCACTGGAGCAGCAGATCGTCGACTCGAATCCGTGCATCGGCGTACGGCGGCACCTAGAACACAAGCGCGACAGGTACATCACCCATGGCGAGTTCCAGGCGATCTGCGCCAACTCAAGCGACAACATGCGCGTCATCTACGAGATGTGCTACCTGACCGGCCAGCGCATCGGTGATGTGCTGTCCATCCGATTGGCCGACATCAGCGCCGAAGGCATTGCATTCAAGCAGGAGAAGACGAACGCAAGGTTGCTGGTGCAAATGACTCCAGACCTGGAAGACCTGATCGCGCGCGCAAAGGCGCTGCCTAGGAAGATCCGTGGGCTCACGCTGTTCTGTTCCCCGCGCGGCGGCAAGCCAGTGCACTACAGCTCGGTGAAAGATGCCTTCGCAATCAGTTGCAGGAAGGCCGGCGTTGAAGATGCAAGCCTCCATGACCTGCGCGCCAAGTCGCTTTCCGACACGGACGACCAGGGCAACGACGCACAGAAGCTCGGTGGCCATACCGATGCAAAGATGACGCAACGTTATCTGCGCCTGCGTAAAATCAACGTGGGCCTCCCGCCGACAATGCCGAAAAAATCCCTGTAGTATTAGACAGATGTACTTTGTCAAATAGACAGGAAGAGCTGAACGCCCCGTATGACAGACCTTTCAAGCCACACCCCAATGATGCAGCAGTACTGGCGCTTGAAAAACCAGCACCCTGATCAGTTGATGTTCTACCGCATGGGCGACTTCTACGAGATCTTCTACGAAGACGCGAAGAAGGCTGCCAAGTTGCTGGACATCACGCTGACCGCGCGCGGGCAGTCGGCGGGGCAGTCAATTCCGATGTGTGGGATTCCTTACCACTCCCTCGAAGGCTATCTGGCCAAGCTGGTAAAACTGGGCGAGTCGGTGGTGATCTGCGAGCAGATCGGCGATCCGGCCACCAGCAAAGGCCCGGTGGAACGTCAGGTGGTGCGCATCATTACACCGGGTACGGTGAGTGATGAAGCGCTGCTGGATGAGCGTCGCGATAACTTGATCGCGGCGGTGCTGGGCGATGAGCGCTTGTTCGGCCTGGCCGTGCTGGATATCACCAGCGGCAATTTCACAGTCCTGGAGATCAAGGGGTGGGAGAACCTGCTGGCGGAGCTGGAGCGCATCAATCCCGTGGAGTTGCTGATCCCGGACGATTGGCCCAAGGACTTGCCGGCGGAAAAACGGCGTGGGACCAAACGTCGCGCGCCGTGGGATTTCGAGCGTGACTCGGCGCTCAAGAGCCTGTGCCAGCAATTCTCCGTGCAAGACCTTAAAGGCTTCGGTTGCGAAACCCTGACCCTGGCCATCGGCGCCGCCGGTTGCCTGCTCAGCTATGCCAAGGAAACCCAGCGCACCGCCCTGCCGCACTTGCGCAGCCTGCGCCACGAACGCTTGGACGATACAGTGGTGCTCGATGGCGCCAGCCGTCGCAACCTGGAGCTGGACACCAACCTGGCCGGCGGGCGCGACAATACTTTGCAATCGGTGGTCGACCGTTGCCAGACCGCCATGGGCAGCCGCCTGCTGACCCGTTGGCTGAACCGTCCGCTGCGGGATCTGAAGGTGCTGCAAGCGCGCCAATCCTCCATCACCTGCCTGCTGGATGGTTACCGCTTTGAAAAGCTGCAGCCGCAGCTCAAGGAAATCGGCGATATCGAGCGCATTCTGGCGCGGATCGGCCTGCGAAATGCGCGCCCGCGCGACCTGGCGCGCCTGCGCGATGCGCTCGGCGCCCTGCCGCAATTGCAAGCAGCCATGACGGAACTGGACGCGCCGCACCTGCAACAACTGGCCGTGACCACCAGCACCTACCCGGAACTGGCGGCGCTGCTGGAAAAAGCCATCATCGATAACCCGCCGGCCATCATCCGTGACGGTGGCGTACTGAAGGCCGGTTACGACAGCGAACTGGATGAGTTGCAAGCCCTGAGCGAAAACGCCGGGCAATTCCTTATCGACCTGGAAGCCCGCGAAAAAGCCCGCACTGGCCTGGCCAATCTGAAGGTCGGCTACAACCGCGTGCATGGCTACTTTATCGAGCTGCCCAGCAAACAGGCCGAACAGGCGCCGATCGACTATCAGCGCCGCCAGACGCTCAAAGGTGCCGAACGCTTTATCACCCCGGAGCTTAAGGAGTTCGAAGACAAGGCACTGTCAGCCAAAAGCCGGGCCTTGGCGCGGGAAAAGATGCTGTATGAGGCGCTGCTCGAAGACCTGATCGGCCAACTGGCACCGCTGCAAGACACGGCTGCCGCGTTGTCGGAACTGGACGTGTTGAGCAACCTGGCCGAACGCGCCCTCAACCTTGACCTCAACTGTCCGCGGTTCGTCACCGAGCCATGCATGCGCATCGTGCAGGGGCGTCACCCGGTGGTGGAGCAGGTGCTGACCACGCCGTTCGTCGCCAACGATCTGTCGCTGGATGACGATACCCGCATGCTGGTGATCACCGGTCCGAATATGGGCGGTAAATCCACCTACATGCGCCAGACGGCGTTGATCGTGTTGTTGGCGCATATCGGCAGTTTTGTGCCGGCGGCCAGTTGCGAGCTGTCCCTGGTAGACCGGATTTTCACCCGGATCGGCTCCAGCGATGACCTGGCCGGTGGGCGTTCGACCTTTATGGTGGAAATGAGCGAGACCGCCAATATCCTGCATAACGCTACCGAACGCAGCCTGGTGCTGATGGACGAAGTGGGTCGCGGCACCAGCACCTTCGACGGGCTGTCCCTGGCTTGGGCCGCCGCCGAGCGCTTGGCACATTTACGCGCCTACACGCTGTTCGCCACCCACTATTTCGAGCTGACCGTACTGCCGGAAAGCGAGCCGCTGGTGGCCAACGTGCACTTGAACGCGACCGAGCACAACGAGCGTATCGTGTTTCTGCACCATGTATTGCCGGGGCCGGCCAGTCAAAGCTACGGCCTGGCTGTTGCGCAACTGGCCGGTGTGCCGAACGACGTGATCAGCCGCGCCCGCGAACACCTCAGTCGCCTGGAAACCACTGCGTTACCCCACGAAACTGCGGTTGCCAGTCCCGCCAAGACTCAGCGACAAAGTGCCGCGCCACATCAGAGCGATCTCTTCGCCAGCCTGCCCCACCCCGTCCTGGATGAACTGGCCAAGCTGGAGCTGGACGATCTGACACCGCGTAAAGCACTCGAAATGTTATATGCACTGAAGACTCGGATATAACGCACAGGCCTGCAAACTGGTAGACTCTCGCGCGGTTTGGGATGCTGCTGGCTTTTAGCCTGGCCTGCAGACTATCGCTCCCGAACCTCGCGAGCCCTACCATTAAGGGTTTCGCTGCCGCCGCCTGAGGAGAAAATTAGAAATGACCTTCGTCGTCACCGACAACTGCATCAAGTGCAAGTACACCGACTGCGTAGAAGTCTGTCCGGTGGACTGCTTTTACGAAGGCCCGAACTTCCTGGTCATCCACCCGGACGAGTGCATTGATTGCGCCCTGTGTGAACCAGAATGCCCGGCCAACGCGATCTTCTCTGAGGATGAGGTGCCTGCCGGCATGGAGAACTTCATTGCGTTGAATGCTGAGCTGGCTGACATTTGGCCCAACATTACCGAGAAGAAAGACGCTCTGCCTGACGCCGAAGAGTGGGATGGCAAGACCGGCAAAATCGCCGATCTCGAACGCTGATAGCCTCACCGTTCCTCAAAAGGCCCCTTGCGGGCCTTTTTGCATTTCCTGGACCTGCTTTTACTTTTCTACAGGCGAAAAAAGGGGCGGTATGACCCGCCCACATTTTTTCCTTAGTCCCTTTATTCCTTTTCATCATCCTGATGAATCGCATCCCGCGATATTCCTTTAACCATCGTTCCTTGATGGCCGTGTCAATCCGTGGACACAGGACTGATGTTAGAGAGTTCCAAGGGAAGTTCAACGGGATGCTACATCCACTCCAGCACGCCGACGTAACAGAACACCCCTAAATAATTGTTATGTTTCAATAAGATAGAAAAGTCTTTCGCATTTTTTAGCCACCCAGGGCGAGGAAAAAAACCATTCGCTTACGAAAAAGTAAGCGAATGCTTACATGAGACATTGCGCAAAAGCGTAATCGCCCCCTCCTCGCCTCAATCCTCGCTGACAGTGATCGTCGGCATGGATGGCATGGCCGCTTCCTGCAGCACGATCCGCGCGCCCACATGGCGGGCCAGTTCCTGATAAATCATGGCGATTTGGCTATCAGGCTCAGCCATTACCGTAGGCTTGCCGCCATCAGCCTGTTCGCGGATCAGCATCGACAACGGCAGCGAGGCCAATAGCTCGACGCCATACTGGGTGGCCAGCTTCTCGCCGCCCCCTTCACCAAACAAATGCTCGGCATGACCGCAATTGGAGCAGATATGCACCGCCATGTTTTCCACGACGCCCAGCACCGGAATGTTGACCTTACGGAACATCTCCACGCCTTTTTTCGCGTCCAGCAGCGCCAGATCCTGAGGCGTGGTAACGATCACTGAACCCGCCACCGGCACCTTCTGCGCCAGGGTCAGCTGGATATCACCGGTGCCGGGCGGCATATCGATGACCAGGTAGTCCAGGTCGCCCCAGGCTGTCTGGGTGACCAGTTGCAACAACGCGCCGGAAACCATCGGCCCTCGCCAGACCATTGGCGTGTTGTCATCGGTCAAGAACGCCATGGACATTACTTCCACGCCCAGGGACTCGATAGGCACGAACCACTTCTGATCCTTGACCTTCGGCCGCGTGCCTTCGGCGATGCCGAACATCACGCCTTGGCTCGGCCCGTAGATATCGGCGTCGAGAATGCCCACACGTGCGCCTTCGCGGGCCAGGGCCAGGGCCAGGTTGGCCGCCGTAGTAGACTTGCCCACCCCGCCCTTGCCGGACGCCACTGCCACCACATTCTTGACGTTGGCCAAGCCCGGGATCTGCGCCTGCGCCTTGTGCGCGGCGATGACACATTGAATATCGACCTTGGCCGAACGTACGCCGTCCAAACCTTCTATGGCCATCTGCAGCATCTGTGCCCAGCCGTTCTTGAACAGGCCGGCGGCGTAGCCCAGCTCCAACTGGACCGAGACTTGATCGCCCTGGACCTCGATGGCTCGCACACAGCCGGCGCTCACCGGGTCCTGGTTCAAATAGGGGTCGGTGTACTGGCGAAGAACGGCTTCCACCGCTGCGCGATTCACGGCGCTCATGGGCTACTCCCGAAAAAGACTGACTGAAACAGGCGGCTATCCTAACCGTTCCGGCCACGTAACGGCATGCTTTCGACAGTTTGCAGGATGCTGAAACAACGCCACGGGGTGAAATAAATTTGCCGGCGCTTTATAGTGGCCGACCTCCGTTTCATCAAGTAGCCGAGCCCCATGTCCGAGCCACGCAAGATCCTCGTCACCAGCGCCCTGCCCTATGCCAATGGTTCCATCCATCTTGGCCATATGCTTGAGTACATCCAGACCGATATGTGGGTGCGCTTCCAGAAGCATCGCGGCAATCAATGCATTTATGTCTGCGCGGACGACGCCCACGGTTCGGCCATCATGCTGCGCGCCGAAAAGGAAGGCATCACGCCGGAACAACTGATCGCCAATGTGCAGGCTGAACACAGCGCCGACTTTGCCGATTTCCTGGTGGACTTCGACAACTTCCATTCGACCCACGCCGAAGAAAACCGCGAGCTGTCGAGCCAGATCTACCTGCGATTGAAAGAAGCCGGCCACATTGCAACTCGCTCGATCACCCAGTATTTCGACCCGGAAAAGAAAATGTTCCTGGCCGACCGCTTCATCAAGGGCACCTGCCCCAAGTGTGGCACTGAAGACCAGTACGGCGACAACTGCGAAAAATGCGGTGCCACCTACGCCCCCACCGACCTGAAGGATCCCAAGTCGGCGATTTCCGGCGCCACCCCGGTGCTCAAGGACTCCCAGCACTTCTTCTTCAAGCTCCCGGATTTCCAGCAGATGCTGCAAACCTGGACCCGCAGCGGCACTTTGCAGGACGCCGTGGCCAACAAGATCGCCGAATGGCTGGATGCCGGGCTGCAGCAGTGGGACATCTCCCGCGATGCGCCGTACTTCGGCTTCGAGATTCCAGGCGAGCCAGGCAAGTACTTCTATGTGTGGCTGGACGCGCCGATCGGCTACATGGCCAGCTTCAAGAACCTCTGCGACCGCACGCCGGAGCTGGACTTCGACGCGTTCTGGAGCAAGGAGTCCACGGCCGAGCTGTATCACTTCATCGGCAAGGACATCGTCAACTTCCACGCCCTGTTCTGGCCAGCAATGCTCGAAGGCTCGGGCTACCGCAAGCCGACCGGCATCAATGTGCACGGCTACCTGACCGTCAATGGTCAGAAGATGTCCAAGTCCCGTGGCACCTTCATCAAGGCGCGCACCTACCTGGACCACCTGTCGCCGGAATACCTGCGCTACTACTACGCCTCCAAACTTGGCCGTGGCGTCGATGACCTGGACTTGAACCTGGAAGACTTCGTGCAGAAGGTCAACTCTGACCTGGTGGGCAAAGTCGTTAACATCGCCAGCCGTTGCGCCGGTTTTATCCACAAGGGCAATGCCGGCGTGATGGTGGCCGAGAATGCCGCACCGGAGCTGACCGACGCCTTCCTGGCCGCCGCGCCGAGCATCGCCGATGCTTATGAAGCCCGTGACTTCGCCCGCGCCATGCGTGAAATCATGGGCCTGGCCGACCGCGCCAACGCCTGGATCGCAGATAAAGCCCCATGGTCACTGAACAAACAGGAAGGCAAAGAAGCTGAGGTGCAGGCGATCTGCGCCACGGGCGTCAACCTGTTCCGCCAGTTGGTGATCTTCCTCAAACCGGTGCTGCCACTGCTGGCCGCCGATGCCGAGGCATTCTTGAATGTCGCCCCCCTGACCTGGAACGACCACGCCACCTTGCTCGCCAACCACCCGTTGAACGCGTTCAAGCCGCTGATGACGCGCATCGACCCTGTGAAGGTACAAGCCATGACCGACGCTTCGAAAGAAGACCTGGCCGCCAGCCAGACCGACACCGGCGACGCCGCACCGGCCGGCAATGGCGAACTGGCTAAGGATCCGCTGTCCCCGGAAATCGATTTCGACGCCTTCGCCGCCATCGATCTGCGCGTTGCCCTCATCGTCAAGGCCGAGGCGGTGGAAGGTGCCGACAAACTGTTGCGCCTGACCCTGGATATCGGCGATGAGCGGCGCAATGTGTTCTCCGGGATCAAGAGCGCCTATCCGGACCCGTCCAAACTCGATGGTCGCCTGACCATGATGATCGCCAACCTCAAGCCGCGGAAAATGAAGTTCGGTATTTCCGAAGGCATGGTGATGGCGGCAGGGCCTGGCGGTGAAGAAATCTACCTGCTCAGCCCTGACAGTGGCGCCAAGCCGGGTCAGCGCATCAAGTAAATCTGCACAACAAGCCTTGTCGTTTCGGCGACAGGGCTTTGCAGCTAGCCTCCCTTCTTGCCTGCCGGATAATCAGGCTCTGTTTGTTTAATCAACCGGCATGACAACGATCTCAGCATGAACCTCATTCAACGTATCGACGCGCTGCTGCCGCAGACCCAATGCGGCAAATGCGGGCACCCAGGCTGCAAACCTTACGCCGAAGGAATTGCTCAGGGCGAAGCGATAAACAAGTGCCCGCCCGGTGGTCAGGAGACCATTGCTGGACTCGCGCAATTGCTGAACGTGCCGATGCTGGAACTGGACACCAGCCGAGGAGACGGGCCAGCCCAAATCGCCTTCATCCGCGAGGCCGAGTGCATCGGCTGCACCAAATGTATCCAGGCCTGCCCGGTGGATGCCATTGTCGGCGCCGCCAAGCTGATGCACACGGTGATCATCGACGAGTGCACCGGCTGTGACCTTTGCGTGGCGCCCTGTCCGGTTGATTGCATCGAGATGCGTGCGCCGCTCAGCGTCGTTGCGCTTGTGGGTGGTTTGGCGAGCGATGATAAAGAACGCCTTGAGCGCGAGGTCAAACGCAGTCGCGCCCGTCGCCGCTTCGAACAACGTAACGCGCGCCTGCAGCGCGAAGAAGCACACAAACTCGCCGAACGCCTGGCCCGCCCCAAGCGCTCGGCACCTGTAGAAGTAACGACGATAGACGCAGCACAAGCAGCACGCGATGCGGCAGTGAAGAAGGCCAAGGTCAATGTAACCATGAGCCGTGCCCAACTGCACAAATCCTTGAAAGCCTTTGGGCATCCGCCGACGTTTGAGCAACAATCGCAACTGATTGTCCTCCAGCAGCAGTTCGAGGCGGCGGAGCAGGCCCTGGCAGCGCTGGAGTTCAGTGGCGCTCCGGTAGCCAAACAATCCAACCGCAATTCTGCTGACCTTAAACGCGCGAAGATTCAGCTGGCGATGCGCCGCGCCGAGTTGAAGAAGGCCCAGGACCAACAGGCCGACGCGCAGCAACTGGCGGATGCACAGCACAGACTCGATGAAGCTCAACGCCAGGTGGATAACCATGGTGACTGAGCTGTAACAGGCACGGAACCCGGCCTTGCTGGCCTTTTCGGCGCGGCCATGACACATATTGATGCCCGTCAGGCTTATTCTGCTTGGATTATCGCTCGCAGGGCCTCACACAGGGCTCTCCACTTCGACATCCCGCTGACCGTCTGCAAGGAACATTTCGCCTCATGAATGCTGCAAAACGCCTGGAAATTTTTCGCAGGCTCCACGAAGACAATCCAGAACCCAAGACCGAGCTGGCTTACTCGTCACCGTTCGAGCTGCTGATTGCGGTGATCCTGTCCGCTCAATCCACGGACGTGGGTGTCAATAAGGCCACAGCCAAGTTATTTCCCGTGGCCAATACACCCGAAGCAATCTATGCCCTGGGCGTTGAGGGGCTGTCGGAGTACATCAAGACCATCGGCCTTTACAACAGCAAGGCCAAGAATGTGATCGAGACCTGTCGTTTGCTGATCGAGCGACACGGCAGCGAAGTGCCGCAAACCCGTGAAGCCCTGGAAGCCCTGCCAGGCGTGGGTCGCAAGACCGCCAACGTGGTGCTCAACACCGCCTTTCGACAACTGACCATGGCCGTGGATACGCATATTTTCCGAGTCAGCAACCGCACCGGAATTGCTCGCGGGAAAAACGTGGTGGAGGTAGAAAAGCAACTGATGAAGTTCGTGCCCAAGCCCTACCTGCTTGATTCCCACCACTGGCTTATCCTGCACGGACGCTACGTCTGCCAAGCCCGAAAGCCCCGTTGCGGGAGCTGTCGGATCGAAGATTTGTGTGAATACAAAGACAAGACATCCGACGATTGAGGAATCATTGATTTTCTTCATCTCACGATTGAAAAAATCTTTTTTACCCGCCCGCGGATTATCGTTATAAGGAGCGCCAACGGCAGTCTTAGCCTGGAGTTAACCTTATGAGCACTGGCAAAGAACAATTGGAAATCGAAGACGACCTTGTGGAGTCGGATGACGATGGAACTGATGCACCTGTTGCAGAAGTGGCCAAGACCAATCTGAGCAAACGCCGCACCATCGACAATCTTCTGGAAGAGCGACGCCTGCAAAAGCAATTGGCCGATTACGATTTCGACCTCTGACCAAGCGGTCGATCACCGGAAGCCTCCCTGACGGAGGCTTTTTTCTGCCGGTCACCCTGGCTACGTAGGGTGTTATACCCTCCTCTACACTAGGCCGTTGCGCTGAGCCAGTTCGATCAGGTCAACCAGAGAGCGGGCATTGAGCTTGAGCAGCAAGCGCGTCTTGTAGGTACTGACCGTCTTGTTGCTGAGGAACATACCGTCAGCGATCTCCTTGTTCGTCTTACCACGGGCCAGTTGCTGCAACACCATCATCTCACGCCCCGACAGACGCTCGACCATATCAGCCTCGCTGGCATTACCCATAGTGGAACGCACCGAGTTCAAAGCCTGGTTCGGGAAATAGCTGTAGCCCGACAAAACGGCTTTGATCGCGCTGAGCAGCTCGGTCAGATCCTGTTGTTTGCACACATAGCCAGCAGCTCCGGCTTGCATGCAACGCATTGAAAAATGCCCGGGAGCTTGAGACGTCAGCACCAACACCTTGAACGGCGCAGGTTGTTTGGTTGAGGACAGCCTGCAAATAACTTCCAGTCCGTCAAGTTTGGGAATTCCAATATCCAGTATGACAATATCCGGCATATGTTCCCGTGCAAGTTGCAACGCATCGACACCGTTATCAGTCTCGGCAACGACTTCATAACCATGACGCTCCATTAGCATACGCACAGCAAGACGAATGACAGGATGATCATCCACGATCAGCACTTTATTCATAAGAAAGTCCAATTTCGCTGTTCGAATTATTCAGAGCAAGCACAATAGCCTAGTCGTTTCCTAGTTGGCATAGCGCTCCCCCCCAAGCAACAGCAAGCAGAGACCCAACCCACAACCATAAAGGAATCGCCCTACAAAAAAACACCAAGTCGGATGTTTCCAGTTTTATGCAGCCTTTCAGACCTTTCCGGGCCCATACATAGTTTGAATGAAATTTCCGGAAAATTAGGTACAGGCGGTAACCCCCCCTC
>NZ_JAEILC010000220.1:0-1460 GCF_016307435.1 Pseudomonas sp. S4_EA_1b
ATGCAATAGTTGGCGGTTGTGATGTCAACTGATCATTTGTCAGCAACATGGCTCCCCAAAGCCATGCTGCTGGCTTCTTGAGGAATCAGTGAGTGATAGATGAAGTTGATTGGATCGATAATGGAGGCGCGTTAGATCTTATGGTTGAGGAAGTCGGAGGGCTTCCTGTTTTAAGGGTAGAGGAAAGCTTGGTGTTGGAGTTGCGATCTATTGAGAAGTTAATGTGTGAGCTTGCTGGTAGCAAGGGGTATTTATTCTCTTCATTTACTTGTAAGCGCGACGGGGTAAAGGTTAAGCCTGAGAGGCTTGGTCGCTATTTTGTTGACAAGCTAAGGAGGGGGAAAGGAATGCTTGAACAGTACTTCCCCTCTCATGAAGTTAATCCTTATGTGGAGGTTTTTTTCAGATGTGTTGATCGAGTTGATGATCTTCATTCGCTCAGAGTCTGGCGGATTTTACGCAGTGGAGCTGCTGAGGCTTTTTTAGGTCTAATGAATGATCTCGTAGAGTTTGCACGGTTGGAGCTGTCCAGTGATGCTTTTAAAGCCGTTTTGAAACGATTCCGTAAAGCGTCCTTTAAGCGAGTGAACAGCTTGGAAGGTTATATAGACGCTCTTTTTGCCCAGCGCTCTAGGATGCTTGTTGTGCGTGTTGATTTGTCTTATCAGTCAGGCTTTGTAAGTGGTCGTGAGGATTTTTATGGCGATGTTAAAAAGGTAAAGGTACATTGGGCAAAAATGCAGAAAGATCTACACAAGGGGATTCCAGTTGATGGGTTGTTAGGGTTTGCTTGTAAGCTGGAGTATGGTCAGCTAAAGGGGTTTCACTTTCATTTGTTACTTTTTTATAATGGATCAAATCATCGCCAGGATGGGGTTCTGGCTAGAATTGTTGGTGAGTATTGGCGAGACTCAATTACGGCGGGAGCAGGACGCTATTTCAATTGTAATGCAGTCAAGGATAAATATAGATATCTTGGAATAGGTATGATCAGTTTTAATCAGTTGGACAGGGTAAGCGCTTTGAAGAATAGGGTGGCGTCCTACCTGACCAAGGTGGATTATTGGATACGCCTATCCCCTGAAAGCGGTAGAACATTTTTCAGAGGAAATATGCCTAAGCTGAAGTCTGTGAAGAGAGGGCGTCCCAGAGCCCCTGGGCCTGATCAGGCGGCTCCTCACGTGGCCATCTAGGCATGTCTCATGGCCTATTAGTTTCTGGACTTTAGGCTGATGATGGTAGCTGCTGCGGCAGCCAGCTTTGCCGTGAACCCCCAGTCTGAGCTTTTTAGAGCTTCTATCATGACTGTTCTTTTAGTTGGAGCTTTTTGAATTGTTATTTGACTCTCTTGCCAGAAGTGTTTTGCCGCTTCATTGATAAGAATTAGTGCGGTGGATGCATGTTCTGGGTATTTAGTTAAGGCTTCGCCAATTGGCATCTTTGTTGACTTTATTTTATGG
>NZ_JAEILC010000221.1:0-1670 GCF_016307435.1 Pseudomonas sp. S4_EA_1b
TTACTGGGCGGTATCCAGAATTATTTCGCTCAGTTGCGCGCGCGTCGATTTATTAATATGTATTTCCGTTAATGCTTTCGCTTGGCGGCTTGATTCGCGGACTTCCGATAAAAGCCATGAGGCATTATCTGAAAATTCGGTTTGGTTTCCTTATATGAAATGCGATTCAAGGAACCCGACAGCGTTATTTTCCACGAAAGTAGGGACTGTGAAGCAGCCTTGTTGCTTGCTGGTCAATAAGACTATTGCTTTCCTGTTCCTATAACGGGGTCAGGTTGCGTTAATTGAGGAAGTTATGAATGTCTCTAACGATCAATAATCCTACTTTTGTAAAACCTGATACATCGATTCTCGATCAACCGTCGTCAAAGCCGACGAGCGCTGATGCTAAATCCACCCCGCCTAGTAGCACTTCCCGTTCCGATGTTTCGACGGCGCGCTTTGAAAATTCTAGCGTTAAAAATAACGAGTTGATGTTCAATGCGGGTGCACTCTCTAAGATGTTTGACATGATCGAACAGTTCTTTAGGTCTATGCGGGAAGTGTTTGTTGGGCGAAATAATGCGCCTGATCTTATGTCTGGTTTGAAGCATTCGCCGGGTCTTACGCCGGACGTCACCAAAGCGCCTGTGAAGCCGGATGCCGCTGACCAACCGGCGACGCCAGGCGCAGATAAGCGATTGGTAAAGCCGGATATGGAAAAGCAATCGGTGAAGCCGGATGCTGCCGACCCATCCGTGACATCAGGCTTGGAAAAGCGTCGGGTAACCCCTCAGACAACGGACCTCTCCGGTAAGGCTGACGCAGAGAAGTCGATGGTTTTAGCGGACGCCCGCAACACCCCAACACCGGTGATGCCGCAAGTGCCCCGGCCTGAGGTCGCAGTGACCAACGATGCAAAGGCGAACGTACAGGTGAATGTCAACGTCAGCCATTGTCACTGCCCCGACCACGGCGTATTGCCTGATAGTGGGATCAGGCCAAGGGTTATCCCAGACGTGCGCGTTGGGCCCAATCCCGATGTAACGCCTGGCGTAACGCCAAAACCCGTGCCGAGAGTTAAGCCTGAGGTGAAACCGGACACGAACCCGGCCGTGAAGTTGGATGTGAAGCCGGACGCGAAACCCAACGTGACGCCACCCGTCAAGCCGGACACCCTCGTCGAAGTTAAACCTGACAAAACGGAACCTGATTTGACCAGCCCTGGCCCAGCGGAAAATACATTCGATAACAGGGACTGGCGTTTTAATAGGCGGCCTGCATTCAGGCGTTGAAAGCAACAGGCTAGGATCGTTCACGTAAAACAATGACTTCTCCGGTGTCGGCTCGGTTCGGTGAGGTCATTGTTCAAGGAGTCAGTTATGCCATGTCCTTTAATTAATAATGTTGCGCGTGTGATAGATGTGCGTCAGGTCCTTGGTGTTGATACTTTCAACGCAGTGAATGAAGACGTCTCGCACGGTTATTCCAGAAATAACATAAAGTTTGATGCGTCGCCCACCGCCGTCGCGAATGTAAAAAATAGTGCTGTCCAAAATGCGGATGCGGTCAATTCATTGGTGGCATTGTTTACTTCATTTTTTAACCAGTTAATTGGCTTGATATCCAATAAAAAAGAAACAACCGTACCTGACGTTCCACGTCCCCCTGACGTCCTGCCAAAGGTCGTA
>NZ_JAEILC010000222.1:0-1399 GCF_016307435.1 Pseudomonas sp. S4_EA_1b
ATATTTATTCCGTTAACATATTATCTATTTTTGTTAGGCGCAAGCTTCGACGGGGCTAAATAGACAATATTGCAGGCTACAGGTACTTTTGAAGGGGTAGTGCCACGAAAAAATATCTACTTCTCGACAGGAGGCGCCTCAAGATGCGTCCGCATCACGTCATGATGTTCTATAAATCACAATGTCCTCAATTGACCGACCGACAATTCTTGTCGTGGTCGCTAAAACTCTGTAAGTCTTGAGCTGTAGGGCGCAAAAATCCAGCGTGATTGAGAGCGAAAAAAGGACCCGAGCTCACATAAAGGGAGGCGCTGCCGGCATATGACACGTTGCCATCATCCATACGCCAAGGTGTATTATCGTCCCATCGAAGCTGCATTGCGGTGGTGCAATCTTGTCGCTCACGAAGCACAGATCATGGAGCTCTCTTGGTCTAGCTCACTTGGACTGTCCGTGGCCTTTCCGCAATGGCCATGCCTACATACCAACACCGAAAAAATTCTCGATGCAATTAAGCAAGGAGAGCTACCTTTCGGCGACCCCGAGAGTTTGTAATAGAGTTCTACTAGATTCTATAAAGGCTTATAAAACATCAGCTTACAGCATCTGTAATCCATGGACGTCCGTCCAATTCCAAGGCCTTCTGACGCTTTGGGGGCATAACTGGGGGCATATTTTCTTTTTTTAAAAAATGATGCCCCCACTTATGCACGCCCGAGAAGGCGCTCTGTTCAAACGTAAATTAACCGACGCTTTCGTACGCGCACCAACTTTTATAGCATGTCTTCGTTGCTCTTCACTGACTGCCTTAAGTTTTTCTACAAGGCTTTTCACACCTTTCCTAAACGCATAATTATTATTTAGCCTCTGGCAGTGATTTTAATGGCGCGGACACATCCTGTGCGCTCTTTAAACTACGACTTCCAGAATGTCAGACAGACACCATATTCATCGAGAAGGTCGTCAGCAATCTCAAACTGAAATACCTTCTCTGGAAAGGCATCGGATAACGCGCGTTTCCAATATCTAGTGATCTGTTCAGCAAATAAATGACAAAGACGATAATCTTCTTCAGACAGGCCCACTTTAAATACGGGTCGCCCCGGTGCATCCTCCCACTTTGAAAAGAACTGATTTATTGAAAAAATATTTCTGTATCGTTCAACGTCTCTACGCGATGTACTTAGTTCCAATACACTAGATTCGGTCTCAACCAGCCCGTTCAAATGAAATTTTTGCGGATCGTATTGCTGAGCGTTAGGCAGCCAGAAAACATGACCACTGACCTCAATAAAATCAGGAGAGAGCAAACCCAGAACAGAAATTGCCTATTCTAATGAAACCAAGTGCCCTACATATGAAAAAAAATTTCCGGAGCCTATATCTGAAACAAACAAAC
>NZ_JAEILC010000023.1:0-18218 GCF_016307435.1 Pseudomonas sp. S4_EA_1b
CGCCCAGGAGCAATGGGCTGAAGCACGCACGATAAGAAAGAGTTTTTACACACTCTGGGCCGTTATCTGCCTATCGCCTCGCTTTCGTTGACGCGTCGAGGTAAAGCGAACGCTGTGGTCGGCCCCTGCACCCGGCCTGTGAGCATGGCAGGGTCACCCGATATGCCATGGACATGACTGATCCACATCACATGAAAAAGGCTATTGCCTATGGACAACCAGCTGTGGTTCAAGCTTGCGGTGTGACTAAGCATGCAGCCATGTCCATAGCTATTCTTCTTTCCTTTACATCGACGAGGCGTTTGCCGACCTGACCGGCATGCCGGGTGATATGGTCCAGCTGGGGCGCGAGGCGAGGGCGCGGATCCTGCTGTGGACCGGCATCCCGGTTGGCGTTGGCATCGGGCCCACAAAGACGCTCGCAAAATTGGCCAATTGGGCGGCCAAGACTTGGCGTAAATCGGAAGGGGTGATTGACCTTCGCGACCCGTCTAGGCGCGATCGACTACTGCAGATGACCGAGGTAAGCGAAGTGTGGGGCGTCGGTCGCCGGCTGACCGCGCGGCTTAAGCCGCTGGGCATTAAGACGGCCTGGGACCTGGCGCAGTACGACCCGGCGTCACTACGCCAGCAGTTCAGTGTGGTGTTGGAAAAAACGGCTCGCGAGTTGCGCGGGATCTCGTGTCTGCACCTTGCGGAGGTAGAAGCACGCCGCTGCGGGGGTTACCGTCGCGATGTCGACCGTGCCGCCGAATGCCTTCCAGGCCCGCAGACCACCATCGAGGATGCCGACCTTCGGGTAGCCGAGGTACTGCAACAGCCAGAAGCCGCGGCACGATCCGCCATAGCGGGTATTCAGCGCATCTTCGTAGACGATGGCGACTTTCTCGCCATCCAGACCGGCGTTGCCGAACAGCTCGGCGAATTGCGCCTGCAAGGCCTGCAGCCCCTCGGGGCTGGTTTGCGCCAGGTAGGAAAAGACATCCGGCACATTGACCGCGCCGACGATGTGCCCGGCCTGATAACTTTCGGGGTCGCGGATGTCGATCAGCACGGCCTTGCCAGCTTGCATCAAGGCTGCCGCTTCGTCGGGCCCGAAAAGCACTTTGTTGCTCATGGTTCCATCCTCTCCGGTTTGCTCCGGCCAGCCTGAAACTGGCCGAGAGCATGGGCTGCAGCAGGAATCAGTAGCTCTTGTACGGCAGGAACTTGCCGGACAGCACTACGTTGACTCGGTCGCCCTTCGGGTCGGCCTGGCGCTGGATATCCATGGAGAAGTCGATGGCGCTCATGATGCCGTCGCCGAACTCCTCGTGGATCAGCTCCTTGATGGTGGTGCCGTAGATGCTGACGATCTCGTACCAGCGGTAGATCAGCGGGTCGGTGGGCACCGCGCTCGGCAGCGAGCCCTTGTACGGCACGATCTGCAGCCAGGCCACCGCCTCGTCGGGCAGGTCGAACAGCGTGCCGAGGGTTTCCGCCTGGGGCTTGTCGAAGGTCATCTGGCCCAGGCAGCCGGCCGTGGTCCACTCCTTGGACAGGCCGATGGCCTCGGCCACATGGCTCCACTTCAGACCCTTGCTGACCTTGGCGGCCAGGATCAGTTTGGTCACTTCTTCGCGGCTGGAAATCATGGTGCGTTCCTCATTGGGTTCGGTATCCGGGCAGCGCCGCACTGGCGATTGCCCGTAAAACGGTCGCGGCGCGGCGCGTCAGTCTCAGTCGGCCAGGCCGATGCTGAACGGGATCGGGTTGCGCATGGTGTTGGCCACCGGCGAGTAGAAGTTGGCGTGCTTGACGATCTCGTCCAGCTCCTCGCGACTCGCATCACCCTCCACCAGCACCTTCACGCGAATCGCCTGAAAACCCATCTGCTCAGGCTGCATCTCGGCACCACCGGCACCCCAGGCCGCCGGGTTGCCGATATCACCTTCAAGGAAGATTTCCAGCTTGGTCAGCTTCACCTGCTTCCAGGTGGCCACTGCGGTGATGCCCACAGCCAGGCAACCGCCCAGACCGGAGAGGACAATCTCGCCCGGCGCCGGCGCGGTGTCCTCGCCGAACAGGTGCAGCGGCTCGTCCACCACCACGGCTTCGTGGTTGCCGACATAGCTCAGGCTGCGGTACATGCCCTGCATGACGGAGTGGACCTTGTTGGTGCCACGGGTGGCCGGGTTGTTGCGGCCCTTCTCGGCGAAGGCCATCAGCCCGTCGCGATCAATCGGCTTCAGGTAGGTCTTGACGGTGGTCGGGCAAGTGGCGGTTGCTGCAGACATGGCATTCTCCATCGGATTTTTGATCGAGCAGTTGGCCTGCTCTTTTGGACTCGAATGCTCTTTTGCAGCGGCTGTGCCAAGTCACGCCATGCCGCCGAAATATGATTTTTATTACTTTTAAATCAAATAGTTACCTGATAAATACGGTTCTCCCGCAGCCTTGCTTAGCGCAAGCCCTGGATATAGCCGGCGAATGACATTGTTTACATTGTCGCCATTGTCAGCCCGTTAACGGGCTCAGGTTGCGGGTTGGTCTACTCGGCCGGCGCCCATGATTGCTGGAACGGCCCGCTCGAAGACGCATGACCGCATGTAGGGGCATCGTGAGGGGCGGCGGCCACGACCTGCCTCACTCACGACCAAACCGGCGGCCTGTTTCAGCCATGTAAAGCCGTTCGCGATGGCGCGCAGGCTCACACAGGAGACGTCAGTTACCCAAAAGCTCGGCTAGCCTTCGCTCACCCGTTGGAGACGAGCATGGTCAGCAAGAACAGTATCTGCCTCTGGTACGACGGCACCGCAGCGGACGCCGCGAGGTTCTACGCCGAAACATTTCCGGACAGCGCTGTGGGAGCCATCGTTCGCGCGCCCGGCGACTATCCCGCCGGCAAGCAGGGCGATGTCCTGGTGGTCGAGTTCACCGTGCTGGGCATCCCTTGCATGGGCCTCAACGGCGGACCGGGGATCAAGCACAACGAGGCGTTCTCATTCCAGGTCGCCACCGACGACCAAGCCGAAACCGACCGCCTGTGGAACGCGATCATTGGCAACGGGGGTCAGGAAAGCGCATGCGGCTGGTGCAGGGACAAATGGGGGGTGTCGTGGCAGATCACACCACGCGCCCTCACGGACGCACTGGCCGACCCCGACCACGCGGCGGCCAAGCGCGCATTCGACGCGATGATGCAGATGAGCAAGATCGACATCGCCGCGATCGAAGCGGCTCGTCGCGGCTGACGCTCGACGGGCGCCGGCTTGCGCCCTCCGCGAACGGCCGCATCGAGTCGACTGCGGCCTCTCTCGACCGGCAGCAGTCGGCCGATTCTGTTGAAAAAGTCCCTCTACGATTCCCCCGGTGTCAGGATAGTTGTCGCCTGATCGGATTCACCCAAACTGAACCCCGGGGGCGGAAAGAGCCATGCAATGCCGCGTTACTCTGCTGAACGAAAAGCTGCCCTGCTGAAGAAGCTGCTGCCACCGATCAACCTGTCCGTGGCTGAGGTCGCCCGCCAGGAAGGCGTCTCCGAGATGACCCTGTATGCTTGGCGCAAACAGGCCAAGGCTGAAGGAGCCCCCGTGCCAGGAGACAAGAAACTGCCCGATGACTGGTCGGCCGAGGCCAAGTTCGCCGTCGTGCTGGAAACCGCTGCGCTGTCGAAATCGAACTGAGCGAGTACTGCCGACGTAAGGGGCTCTACCCCGAGCAGGTGCAGACCTGGCGGCAGGCGTGCATCAGCGGCCAGCAGTCGGCACAGGCGCAGCGACAGGCCGAGCGCGAGCAAGCCAAGGCAGACAAGAAACGCATCCGTGAGCTGGAGCGCGAGCTGCGCCGCAAGGACAAGGCGTTGGCCGAGGCGGCAGCGATTCTGGTGCTGCGAAAAAAGCTGAACGCCTACTGGGGCAACGACAGCGAGGACAACTGATCCCGCTGCCAGAACGGCAGAAACTCGTTGAATGGCTGAACGAAGCCGTCGCCGCAGGTGCCCGTAAAACGTTGGCCTGCAAGGAGCTGAGCGTGTCCCTGCGCACCCTGCAACGCTGGACCGAGGAGAACGTCGTGCGCGCTGATGCCCGCCCCACAGCCAAGCGACCGGTGCCGCGCAATGCACTGAGCCCGGCTGAGCGCGAAGCCATCCTGGCCGTCTGCAACAGCCCGGAATACGCGCATCTGCCGCCCAGCCAGATCGTGCCGAGGCTGGCGGATGCCGGGCGTTACCTGGCCTCGGAGTCGACGTTCTACCGCGTCCTGCACGCAGCCGATCAGCAGCATCGCCGCGGTCGCAGCCAGCCACCGCGCACGGTGAAAGCGCCGACCAGCCATGTAGCGACCGCCGCCAATCAGGTCTGGTCATGGGACATCACCTATCTCCCGGCGGCGGTACGCGGGAAGTATTTCTACCTGTACCTGATCGAGGACATCTACAGCCGCAAGGCGGTGGGCTGGGAGGTCCACGAACAGGAAAGCGGCGAGCTGGGTGCCATGCTGCTGCAACGCAGCGTGCTCAGCGAGCAGTGCCTGCTCAAGCCGCCGGTACTGCACTCGGACAACGGTGCACCGATGAAATCGGCGACCATGCTGCAAAAGATGTACGACCTGGGCGTCACGCCGTCGCACAACCGCCCGCGGGTGAGCGACGACAACCCCTACTCGGAATCGCTGTTCCGCACGCTGAAATACTGCCCGCAGTGGCCGAAACAAGGCTTCGCCGACCTGGAAGCGGCACGTTGCTGGGTGAGAGATTTCATCCGCTGGTACAACCACGAGCACCGGCACAGCCGCATCGGTTTCGTGACACCGGCAGAGCGCCATCGGGGTGAAGATCACCGCGCGCTGGCCCATCGCCATGCGCTGTACCAAGAAGCCCGCCAGCGCATGCCGGAGCGCTGGTCAGGCACCACACGCAACTGGACGCCGGTCGGAGCGGTGACACTCAACCCCGAGCGGGAGCAGGAACAACAGCCGCAGAAAAAGGCGGCCTGAAAACACGGTCGACGCGACAACTATCTTGAAAAACGCCGGATTTCTGCGTGCGAAAGTAGGCCGCTGACGTTGAAATCTGAAGCAGCTCCGCACCGAGTCTGCTTCAGAATTCGCGTAGCAACGCCAAAACCGTGCGTTTTTTGAACGATTGAAAGCGGCTCCAGCAAAGACCGCCTTTTTCAACAGAATCGGCCGATTTCTGCCTGTCGCCACTGGCCACTTCGGGTCGACACCTACCCTTCTCTCTCCTTTCGTTCATAGACCAGGGCTGCTAACCGCCCCTGGCTATCTACCTCACGCACCCCGTCCTGTAACAGCTCCTCAGAGCACATCAAGCGGCATCTTCAGATAACGCACCCCATTGCCCTCAGGCTCAGGCAGCACGCCGGCCCGGATGTTCACCTGGATCGAGGGCAGCAGCAGGTTGGGCATGTCGAGCTGCGCGTCGCGCTGGTTGCGCATGGCAACGAAGTCCCCCTCGCCCACGCCATCATGCATGTGAATGTTCGCCGCGCGCTGCTCGGCCACCGAGCACTCGGCAATCGGCTTGCGCCCAGACGGCGGGTAGTCGTGACACATGAACAGGCGGGTCTCTCCCGGCAGGGCGAGAAGGCGGCGGATCGAGCGATATAGCTGGGCGGCGCAGCCTCCCGGGAAGTCGCAGCGGGCGGTACCGACATCCGGCGGGAACAGGGTGTCACCGACGAATACCAGACGCTCTTCGATCTGGAACGCCAGATCCGCCGGCGTATGCCCGGGCACGTGCAGAGCGCGGGCACGCAGTTCGCCGATGGTGAAGGCCTCGTCGGCCTGGAACAGGTGATCGAACTGGCCGTGCTCCGCGCAGTAGTCGGCGGGCAGGTTGTAGATGCCCATGAATACCTTCTGCACGTTACGGATCGCCTCGCTGGCGCCGATCCTGCCGCCCAGGCGCTGGCGCAGGTAGGCGGCGGCGGACAGGTGATCGGCATGGGCATGGGTTTCCAGCAGCCAGTGCACCACAAGCCGTTGCTGCTGGACGTAAGCGAGAATGCCATCGGCCGCCCGGGTATCGGTGCGCGCGGATTTCGGGTCATAGCCGAGCACCGAATCGATGATGGCGCAGGGCGTGCCTGGCCCGGCGTGCAGCACATGGCTGAAGGTCGAGGTTTGCGCGTCGAAAAAGCTTTCCACATGGGGCTGCATGGCGGGCTCCTGGGTTCAGTGAAGCGGAAAAAGGGACATGAGCGTCTTGCCCAGCAGCATCAGCGCGGCCAGGCCGGCGAGCAGGGCGAAACCCAGTTGCAGGTAGCGGGCCGGCACCCGTGGGGCCAGCAGGCGGCCGCCGAGCATCCCGCAGCCGGACCCGGCGATGAACACCCAGGCCGCAGCGGACAGGCTGCCGCCTGACCAGAGGAAGCCGGCAACCGTAGTGGCGGAGATCAGCGCGATCACCAGCAGCGAGGTGGCGACGATGCCGTGCATGCCGAGGTTGCTGAACTGGCGCACCCCGGGGACGATCAGGAAGCCGCCGCCGACGCCGAGCAGGCCGCTGAACAGCCCCGACAGGCCACCGAGGGCGGACAAGCTGAAGAAGCACCGCGAATTCCAGCGAAAGCGCCCGGTCTCAGCGTTGAGCATGCAGTTTCTGCGCAAGGCCTCGGGTACCGCTTCCTGCGCGGGTCTGCTCAGGGCCTGGCTCGCCATGCGCCCGGCGATCAGCAGCAGCACGGCGCAGAACAGCAGCATCAGCGCCGCCACCGGCAGGACAGCCGCCAAGCGCAGCCCGAGCGGCGCGCAGAGTGCGCCGCCGAGCGCCATCAGCAGCGCGGCCTTGTAGCGCACCAACCCGCGACGCAGGCCATCCAGACCGCCGAGGAAGGCCGAAACGCCCACCGCGACCAGCGCCACCGGCGCCGCTTCGGGCAGGCTGTAGCCCAAGCCGAGCACCAGCGCCGGCACGGCCAGCACCCCGCCTCCCCCGGTCATGCCCAGCGCCAGGCCCACACCCAGGCCGTAAAGGCTTTCCAGCAACATGCGTCCTCCTGCGCCTGAGCGGCGCCCGTCGCCGATCAGTAGCGGTACTGCATCTGTACCCAGAACTTGTCGGTATCCACCGCGAACTCGTCGGCGTCGTAGCGGGCGTACTTGGCCATGGCCACCAGGTTCTTCACATAGGGGATCGGTCGGCTGTAGGCCACGTCCAGCTCCTGGCCGTAGCTGTCGCCCCCCTGGTCGGCCCGGAAGTCGTGGTACCAGGCCTGCAGGCTGCCGCCCAGCAGGGGCACGCTGCCGCCGACATAGCTGTCGCGGATACCGGCTGCCGGGGTGATGAGGAACAGGTCGGCCCAGCCCTGGAACTGGTGCTTGGTCGCCAGCGGCGTCTGGAAGGCGCGATTGCCGGCACCTTCCTCCCCGCCGAGCACCTCGTAGCCGACCTTGGCCAGGTAGCCGCCCTGCTGGTAGCCCAGCTCGCCGAGGAAGTAGTGGCCGTTCAGGTCCAGCGGATTGTTGCCGTAGTCGCGCTGGCGGGCATATTCCAGGGTGTAGCTGAAGCCCTCCCGCGCGCCGGCGAGACGCACACCGCTGGTACGGCTGGACTGGCTGCCCGGCGCCGCGGTTGGCGCCACCGCCAGGTTGTCGAGGCCGAGCAGGTAGCTGTAGGCGGTGACCTTCAGCTCCGGGCGCCAAGCATAGGCGACGTTGAACAGGTGACTGTGCCCCTCGATGTTCGCCGGATTGGTCGGATAGCCGTGCTGGCCGTCGGGGCCGAACGTGGTGTTGATGTTGTCGAGGTAGGCGTAGGTCAGGGTCAGCTGGTCCAGCGGCTTGAGCTGGCCAAGGAAGCCGTCGTAGGTCTGCTCGTTCTGCCGCCAGGCGACACCGCCGACGAAGCGCTGATTGTCCAGCTCGATGCGCTGGCGGCCGGCCACAGCGCTTCCCTGCGCATGGTCGTAGCGCAGCAGTGCCTGGTTGATTTCAGTACCGTCGGGGTCGCCCACCACCGAGTAATTGCCGCGACCATTGCGGGTATCGTTGAAGCGCTCGTCGCCGATGCGGTTGAGGTTGTCGACCTCGAGCACCCCGGAGAAGCCGTACCAGCTCCCGCTCTGGAAGCCGGCGCGTGTGCGCAGGGTCTGTGCGTTGGCATGGTCGAGGGCGTTGTCCTGATCGACGTGCTCGTAGCGATAACGCAGATCGAGGATCGGCTTGCCCTGGGTAAGCAGGTTGGCAAGGGCTTCTTCGGGCTGGGCTACAGCTGGCGCAGTCGAGGCCAGCAACAGGGGGCACAGCAGCAGGGGGTTGGCACGCATGGGTGGCTCTCCTGGAAATGTTTCAGGGCGCACCTTTCCCGTGCCGCCATCTGGCGGCTGTTTCGGAGGATCGGGAAGGGGCGTTACAGAGTGGTCAATCAGGCGACGACGCGCATCCTGGAGGTCTGCGGTTGCTCGGGGCCGGGCGGCGGTTCGTCACTCTCCAGCCCCGGCCGCACGATCAACGGCTCGCCACTGGCCTGCGCCGGCGCCCCGCTCTGCTGGATGACCTTGGAACGGCGCACCAGGAAGTCCACCAGGTGGTTGCGGATGCGGTAGAACTGCGGGTCGTGGTGCATGGTTTCGCGGCTGCGATCACGCGGCAGGGTGTTGATGACGATCTCGGCCACCCGCGCATGGGGGCCGTTGCTCATCAGCATGATCTTGTCGGCCAGCAGGATCGACTCGTCGACATCGTGGGTGATCATGAACACCGTCTGCCGGGTGGCGGAGCAGATCTTCAGCAGCTCGTCCTGAATCACCCCACGGGTCAACGCATCCAGCGCGCCGAATGGCTCGTCCATCAGCAGCATCTTCGGCTCCACGGCGAAGGCGCGGGCGATCCCGACGCGCTGCTTCATGCCGCCGGACAGTTCGCTGGGCTTCTTCTGCGCGGCGGCCTTGAGGCCGACCATGTCGAGGAAGCGGGCGCCATGCTCGGCGATCTGCTTGCGCGACCAGTCCGGGTAGCGCGAGCGCACGGCGAAGGCGATGTTCCGCTCCACGCTCAGCCAGGGCAGCAGCGCGTGGCTCTGGAATACCACGCCACGGTCCAGGCTGGGGCCGGAGATCTCCTTGCCGGCCATCACCACCCCGCCGCTGCTGGCCTCTTCCAGGCCGGCGATGACGTTGAGGATGGTGCTCTTGCCGCAGCCGGAGTGGCCGATCACGCAGATGAACTCGCCCTGCTGGATGCTGAAGTTGATGTTCTCGAACACCGGCGGCAGGTCGTCGCGGTAGCGCTTGGTCAGCCCTTCGACCTTGATGAAGGGGACGTTGTGCGTGTGGGCTTCATTCGGCATAAGTCACCTTCTTTTGCAGGTTGGCGAACAGGAGATCGAGGAGCATGCCGATCACGCCGATCATCAGGACGGCGAAGATCACGTTGCCCAGGGACAGGTTGTTCCACTCGTTCCAGACGAAGTAGCCGATGCCGGTACCGCCGATCAGCATTTCCGCAGCGACGATGACCAGCCAGGCGATGCCCATGGAAATGCGCATGCCGGTGATGATGGTCGGCGCGGCGGCCGGCAAAATCACCTGGAAGGCCTTGCGCAGCGGGCCGACCTCCAGGGTGCGGGCGACGTTGAGCCAGTCCTTGCGCACCCCGGCGACCCCGAAGGCGGTGTTGATCAGCATCGGCCAGACCGAGCAGATGAAGATCACGAAGATCGCCGAGGTGGTGGAGTCCTTGATGGTGTAGAGCGCGATAGGCATCCAGGCCAGCGGCGAAATGGGCTTGAGCACCTGGATGAACGGATCGAAGGCCTTGTAGAGCAGCGGCGACATGCCGATCACGAAGCCCAGCGGGATCGCCACCAGCGCGGCGATCAGGTAGCCGAGCCCCACGCGCCCCAGCGAATGGGCCAGCTGGATGCCGATGCCCTTGTCGTTCGGACCGTTGTCATAGAAGGGGTCGCTGAGCTGCTTCCAGGCCAGGCCGGCGAACTGCACCGGGGTCGGCATGCCGTTGACCGCCTTGGTTTCGCCGCCGAGGGCATGGCCCATCAGCAGCGCGTACTCCTCATCCATCTCGCTTGCGGCAGTCTGCTTGGCTGGCAGGGTCGCCGCCTGCCAGACAAGCAGCAGCACCAGCAGCATCACGAAGGACAGCAGCGCGGCTTTCATGTTTATCGATTTGCTCATGACGTGCTCCTTAGCTGCGCTTGATGGCGAAGCCATCCAGATAGGCCTGCGGCTGGCGCGGATCGAACGGTCGGCCCATCACCGAGAAGCTCTTGTAGCCGGACGCCGGTTCGGCATTGGCCTCGCTCATCGCCAGCGCGGCCATCTGCTTGCGGGCGTCGGTCATCAGGAACACCTGCTCGGCCAGCGCGTTGAAATTCATCTCGCCCTTCACGTAACCCCAGCGCTTCATCTGGGTCAGCATCCAGGTCGCCATGGAGTACCAGGGCATCGCATCAAAGCCGGCGCGGTCCGGCTCGTTCCGCACATTGCCGAGGCCGTCGGCATAGCGCCCGGTCAGCGCCTGGCGAATGACGATCTCCGGCTGGTTGAGGTAGTTCGGCGTGGAGATGGCCTGGGAAATCGTCGGCAGGTTGGCCGGGTCGCTGGCCGCCGACGCGGCATTGAGGATGGCGCGGTACAGCGCGGCGAAGGTATTCGGGTTCTGCTCGATGAACGCCTGCGAGGTGCCGAAGGAGCAGCACGGATGGCCATCCCAGATCTCCTTGGAGAGGATGTGGATGAAACCGATGCCGTCGTACACCGCGCGCTGGTTGAACGGGTCCGGGCCGAGGAAGCCGTCGATGTTGCCGGCGCGCAGGTTGGCGATCATTTCCGCCGGCGGGGTCACCCGCAGCTGCACATCGCGATCCGGGTCCAGGCCATGCTCGGCCAGGTAGTAGCGCAGCAGGAAGTTGTGCATGGAAAACTCGAAGGGGATGGCGAACTTGAAACCCTTCCAGTTGCGCGGATCGCGGTTGTCCTTGTGCTTGAGCGCCAGGGTGATGGCCTGACCGTTGGTGTTCTGGATGGTCGCCACGCGCATCGGTTGCGGACTGGAGCCCAGGCCCATGGAGATGGCCAGCGGCATCGGCGCCAGGAAGTGCGAGGCATCCAGTTCGCCATTGAGCATGTTGTCGCGCACCAGCGCCCAGCCGGCGGTCTTCTGCAGACTGACCGACAGGCCCTGCTCCTTATAGAAGCCCATCGGGTCGGCCATGATCAGCGGCGTGGCGCAGTTGATCGGGATGAAGCCGATCTTCAGGTTCTTCTTCTCCAGCGGGCCTTTTTCCCCGGCCATCGCCTGCAGCGACTGCAGCGGCAGCACGCTGGCGATGGCCGCCATCGCGGTGCCCATGCCCACCGCCTTGAGGAAGCGGCGGCGGGTGGCGTCGTGGGGGATCAGTGCACGCACCGCGGCGGCTTCGACGAAGTCGCGGGACAGGCTTTCGCTGTCGCGAGCACGGGCCAGACGCTCCCGCTCGACCTGCAGATCATGCTCCTGCTGACTGCCGTGAGCCCCGCAGGTGCAGCCGGACAGGCTGCTGTGCTCCGAATAGGGGCGGAAGAAATTCTTATCGGTCATGACTGTGCCCTCTTTTGGGTCATTGGCTCAGGCTGCTTTGGCCTGACCTATACGCAAGGTTGAAGCGGTACGGCCGTCGACCAGCTGCTCCATCAGCAGGCAGCTGTCGTCTTCACGCACCACAAGCCACTCGCCCTCAGCACAAGGCGTGCCATGCATCTCGATGGGCAGGGAGCGGGTCTTCAGGCGGATCACTGGCTGGCTGTGGGCGTAGCTCTCGCCAGCCCTGCCGAGCACGGCATGGGCAATCGCCCTCGCCTGCCGAGCGATCGGTTCGATGAAGCGGCAGGCTGCGCCGTCCAGACTGACACAGTCGCCCAGCGCGTAGACATCCGCGGCACTGGTCTGCAGGGTGCAGGGGTCGACCCGGATGCCCTTGTCGAAGGCCAGCCCGGCAATCCGCGCCAGACGGTCATCGGTCACCAGGCCGGTGGCGGCGACGACCTGATCGACGACCAGGCTCTGGCCGCACTGGGTGGTGATGAGCTTGCTGCCATCGTCCTGGGCGCTGATGCCTGCGACCTGGACAGCACCGAGATAGCTGACGCCGAGGCGCTCCTGGCTCTGGCGCAGGCGCTGTGCCGCAATCTCAGGCAACAGGCCCGCCAGCGGCAGGGCAAGGCGGTCCAGCAGAGTCACTTGATGGCCGGCGCGGGCGAAGTCCTCGGCCAGTTCGCAACCGACCATGCCGGCGCCGACGATGGCCACCCGCTGCGGCGCCTTGGCCAGCTGTGCCTGCAGGCCGCTCCAGCCGGCCAGGTCGTTGACTCGCCAGCACAGCGCCGGCGGAAGCGCGGCCGGCAGTGCAGGACGCGCGCCCTGGGCCAGCACCAGCTGGGTGTACGCCAGGGTGCCGCGGGTGGTACGCAGTTGGTGGAGCGCCGGGGCCAGGCCGACCACGAAGGTCTCCGTGTACAAGCGCACCCCCAGGCGGCGGGCGGCGTCAGCCGCCGTCTCGCGGACCAGTGCCTCGGGCGTTTGGCCGCGGCTCAGCGCCACCGACAGTTCCGGCTTGTGGTAGAGGTCGCCCTTACAGGCGCTGATCAGGGTGATCGGCACCTCGGCATCCAGCTCACGCAGGGCTTCGACGGTGGCCCAGCCAGCTAGGCCGGCGCCGACCACCACTACTCCCCTGCCCTGCGGCGCGCCCTGCACCGCACAGGCGGGCGCGGCATCGCGTCTGACGAAAGGCTCGAAGTCCAGCTTGGTCACGCCGCACAGCGGGCATTCCCAGTCTTCGGGGATGTCCTCGAAGCGGGTGCCGGGGGCCAGGCCGCTGTCCGGATCACCCATCTCCTCGTCGTAAATCAGGCCGCAGGCGCGACAGATGAACTGCCGCCAGGCTTGGGTGATGGCGCTCATGCCGGCATCTCCTCTTTCATCAGGCGGGCCATCTCCCAGCGCAGATGCTTGATCGCCGGAGTGACGATGGCGACGAACTGCGCCTCGCGGATGCGCCGCTGCGGCGCGGCGCTCTTCAGGTAGCCGCGCGCCCCCTGGTGCATCAGGGATGACTGCGAGGCGCGCAGGGCCAGCTCGGCGCCCTGGGTGCGGGCGTCGAGCACCTCCAGCATGAAGTCCTTGCTGCCGTCGAAGGGGCTTTGCGCCAGCTTCATGATCCGCCCGCCCAACTCGTCGAACTCGGCCTGCAGCTCGTCCGGGCCGTCGTGCAGGAAGCGGTTGACGTGGCCGAGCACCGGCTCGACCTCGCGGATCGAGTCGAGGCTGCCCTGGACGATGCCGGTGGCCATGCCGGCTTGCAGCAGCACGAAGGCGGCGCGGATGCGGGCGATGAACGGGCGGGCCGGGTCGGCGATCATGCTGTCCTCGCCGACGAAGTAGTCATTGAGCTGGATGCGCCAGGTGCTGGTGCCCTCCATTGCGGAGAACTCCGGGCAGGCCTTGAGCTCGGCGCGCTCGTCGAGATCGAGCAGGAACATGATCTCGTGGGAGCGCGAGCCGTCGTCGCGCTCCACCGCGGCGATCGCGCCGCAGTACTGGCCCTTGGCGATGTGGCTGACCCAGGGCAGCGAACCACTGACCTTGTAGCCGCCCGGCACCTTGCGGGCGCGCAGCAGCATGTTTTCGATGCCGGCCAGCGACTTCATCGGGTTGGACAGCGCGGTGCCGCCGAACGTCCGCCCCATGGCATGGTCGTTCAGCCGTGACAGCAGCGCCGGGTTGCCCGACTGCTCCATGTACAGGCCGCAGACGTCGTGGCACCAGGTCAGGAAACCGGTCGAGCCGCAGGTTCGGCTGACCTCCTGCATAGCCGCCAGCGACAGGCCGAAGCGGCCGCCGTGGCTGTCGAGATGCACACCCAGTGCGCCGCTCTCGCCGAGGGCAGCCATGATATCGAGCGGGTAGTAGCCCTCGTGGTCGATGCGGTTGACCAGTTGGGCCAGCGGACCGCGGGCGATACGGCCCACGTCGGCGAGCACGCGGGCATCGTCGGTCCAGGCGGTGGTTGTGGTGGGAACTGCGATTGCAAGACTGTTCATGGCATCCTCCGGCTAGGCGTGTGCTGGATCAGTCGGCCAGGCCGATGCTGAACGGAATCGGGTTGCGCATGGTGTTGGCCACCGGCGAGTAGAAGTTGGCGTGCTTGACGATTTCGTCCAGCTCCTCGCGGCTCGCATCGCCCTCCACCAGCACCTTCACGCGAATCGCCTGGAAGCCCATCTGCTCAGGCGCCATCTCGGCACCACCGGCACCCCAGGCCGCCGGGTTGCCGATATCGCCCTCGAGGAAAATTTCCAGCTTGCTCAGCTTCACCTGCTTCCAGGTGGCCACCGCGGTGATGCCCACGGCCAGGCAGCCACCGAGGCCGGAGAGGACGATCTCGCCCGGGGCCGGCGCGGTGTCCTCGCCGAACAGGTGCAGCGGCTCGTCGACCACTACCGGCTGGTGATCACCGACATAGCTCAGGCTGCGATACATGCCTTGCATAACGGAGTGGACCTTGTTGGTGCCACGGGTGGCCGGGTTGTTGCGCCCCTTCTCGGCGAAGGCCATCAGCCCGTTGCGATCGATCGGCTTCAGGTAGGTTTTCACGGTGCTCGGGCAAGTGGCGGTTGCTGCGGTCATGGCATTCTCCAGCGGATCTGGTGAGCAGCGCGGCTGCTCCATCGGGTGTCGAATGCTTGATTGCAGGGGGCGTGCCAAACCGCACAAACCACAGAAAACATCAATAGAATCAATAGATTGAATCCAATACCCCCGACTTTCGAACGCCTCACCAGAGGAGCGGACAGCGGTTTGCACAGAGCCAATTGGCAACATTGTCGACATTGTCGACAGGTCCCGACGCAGCAAAACTGCAGAGACAGAAACGCTCAGGGCAGCCCGTGGTCTGCCCTGAGGGAGGAAAACGCGGGGAGAGTCGGGCTGCGGCCTACAGGCCGAGCTTCTGCCAGCGGTAGTTGAACTGGCGCGAAGTCAGACCGAGAAGCTGGGCTGCACGCGACTTGTTGCCCCCGCACTGGAGCAGCGCCTGCTGCAACGCATCAGCGGAGTGCGAGCCAGCCGGGGCGTAGGGGCGCATTGGCAAGGACATCATCAATGGCTCTGCCTGCAGCCGGCTGCTGACCGGCTGTACCTGCACCTCCTCGACCGTCTCGCCAGTGTTCAAGAAGGGTTCGAGATCGCCGGCATTCAGCGGCGACTTATCGGCCAGCAAAACCACACGCTCGATGACGTTGGACAGCTCGCGGATGTTGCCTGGCCAGGGGTGATTCTGCAGACGGGCGATGGCATCGGAGGTCAGGCTGATGTTGCGCTGGTTGGCCTGGTTGACCCGGTTGAGAAAGTGCATGGCCAAGGCTGGAATGTCGCTACGCCGCTCGGCTAGCGACGGCAGGTGGATCGGGATGACATTGAGTCGGTAGTAGAGGTCCTGGCGGAACTGGCCCCGCGCGACCTCGATCGCCAGGTCACGGTTGGTCGCTGCCACCAGGCGCACGTCGACCGGGATTTCCCGCTTGCCCCCCAGGCGGGTGATGGTGCCTTCCTGCAGGGTGCGCAGCAGCTTAGCCTGCATTCCCAACGGCAGCTCGCCAATCTCGTCGAGAAAGATGGTGCCGCCGTCAGCTTGTTCGAACCAGCCCGCACGCAACGCCGTGGCACCAGTGAAGGCACCACGCTCGTAACCAAATAGCTCGGACTCGAACAGGGTATCGGGAATGGCGGCGCAATTAACCTTGATGAACGGCTTGTCGCGGCGGGGACTGGCCAGGTGCAGGGCGCGGGCGAACAGCTCCTTGCCGCTGCCAGACTCACCGAGCAGCAGCACGCTGGCAGTGGCACTGGATACCCGCTCCAGCTCGGAAATCGCCCGCAGCAGTTCGGGGGAAGTACCGACGATGCCATAACGGGTTGCATCGGCATGCAGGGCACGGGTCAGCATGTCGTTGCGCTGTTCCAGGGCCAGAGTCTTCTCCTCGATGTAGCTGTGCAGATGCAGCATCTGTCCGGCCAGCGTCGCCAGGATGCGCAGTATGGTCAGGTCGTCGGCCAGCGGCCGGGCTCGCATGCGGATGCGATGGCAGGCCAGCACGCCGACAGTCTTCTGGCCGATCTGGATCGGCAGGGCGATGAAGGACACTGGCCCTGCCGGCAGCTTGCTGCGTTCGACCATGCGGCCGAGGAAGATCGGCTCCTTGTCGATGTCCTGCACGATGGTCACCTGGCCATGCGCCAGCACCCTGCCGGTAACCCCCTCGTCCAAGGCATAGCGGCCGAGCACCACCTCCTCCTTGGTCAGGCCATACGCATAGCGAATGGTCCCTCCACGCCCATCCTCATCGAGCAGGACGATCCGCCCACGATTGAGGCCCAGCAGCTCGGAAAGCAGGTGGAGCATTTCCTTGAACACCGGCTCGACGGCGAGGCTCTTGCCCGCCAGGGCCATGACCTGCTGCAGCAGGAGCATTTCCTGTGAGCGCCAGAAGGCAGGTGAGCTATTGAGGTCGTCGATTTTAGAGTTATCTGGCATGCGGACTTGGATCTCTTTCATGAAGGACGCAGTGCATTACCGAGTATCTGGGGAATACGCTAAGGGCAATGCCGGGCTATTTGACGAACAGCAAGAATCACGCCAACGAGCAGAGGCATACCTACAGCGCCATCGGCCAAGCCGTTGGAGTTCATCTGCGCACCGTGCCGCATTGGGTCGCAGCCGGGGAGCCCCAAGGCAAAGAGGTCTCTATCGAGGGTGGCCAACGCGGGGCGCTGCCAGGGGAGCACCGCAGCCTGACCTCCGAGCAAGAGTCACTGATTCGTACCCTGCTGCTCGACTGTAAGCGTCCTGAACCGGCTGCTGTTAGGTTCCCCCCCCCCGGCTTTCTCTGTCGGAGACGGACTGCAGGGCTGAAGAAAGTCGTACGGTGCAACGAGTGCGACGCCAGCACAGCTGAGACCGGGCGCAGGGTTTGCAGCTTGTCCAGGGTCGGATGGGGCAGCATGGTGGGATTCCTTGTGTTCAGTGGTAGTAGCCGGGGCCGCGCAGGTTGGCGTGGTCGTCCGGCAGCAGGGGCAGGTGCTGCTGGGCCAGCGGCAGGTTTTCCAGCCCCTGGCGCAGGATCGATTCGAGGCTCTTGTAGCTGCACGCACCGAGGCTGATGGCGCGACGGCAGGCCAACTCCAAGCGCACTTCGCCATGGGTCTTGCCCAGGCGCAGGATGCCCAGGCAGGCCCGGTAGCCCTGCTGCGGATGGATGCGCCGTTCGAGGATGTGCCGGATCACGCCGGCGGTGTTCGGCCCGGTCTGCTCAGCCCAGCGGATCAGCCGTTGTGGCGTCCACTCGGCGTGCTCGCGATGGCTCTTGGGCATGTGCTCGGCCTGTGTGCTGTGCCGGCCCTTGTGCGGTGAGCGAAGATGGCTGGCCACCCGCTGATTGGCGTGGAAGCACTCCACCGTGCGCGCTGTCAGGCGTACTTCCAGTTGTTTCTTCACCAGTTGGTACGGCACCGAGTAGTAGTGCCCATCACCGGCACCGTCTGCCCGGCGTAGTCGACGAACAACTTCTCGCCGACGCGATGTTCCTGGCGCATCACCACGTCCAGCTTGCCCTGCCAGGCCCGGTAGTGCTCGCAGAACCAGCTGTACTGAAAACCCTGCGGCTGGCTCAGGCGATACTCCTGCCAGAGCAGCGCCAGGGTCACGCCGGGGCGACGCAGCTCGGCGTGCACCCAAGACCAATCAGGCAGTGGCCGCTGCTCACTGGGCACCGCAGGGGCCAGTGGGAACAGTTGCTGTTCCAGTTCGGAATCGGACAACGAGCAGGGCCAGGCTAGACCGCTGGCGGCAAAGCGACAGAGGTAATCACCGGCACTGCTGTGGCCTATGCCCAGACTGCGGGAGATCTTACGGACAGACAGCCCGCAATCGAACTTGAGGCGCAACACCTCACGGATTTTACGCATGGACAAACGCTCCACGACGACCTCTCTGCTTCGAAAAAGAGGTCGATGGTAGTGAATAAATCCTGCGTAGCTGCCTGCCTGGAAAGTGTCCGGATGGCCGTGGAATCGGTGTCCGGATGCTCGTGGAATGAGTGTCCGGATCAGCGTGGAATCACTGTCCGGATGTGGCCCAGAGTGTGTAAAAACACTTTCTTATCTTGCGTGCTTCAGCCCATTGCTCCTAGGCGTGGCGATTTCCCGATTATTTACCACGA